>JBARXR010000226.1:0-13960 GCA_049647445.1 Jannaschia sp.
GGGTGATGTCCGTGGTCTTGGTGCCCTCGCGCGGGATCCGCGCGACGACGTCGCCCGCCTTGAGCTGTTGGCCGTCCTCGATCGACAGGATGGCATCCACCGACATGGTATAGGTCAGAGGATTGCCGGCCTCGTTGCGCACAGGCTCGCCATCGGCATCCGCGAGGATGATTTCGGGTTTGAGCTCGTTGCCCTTGGGGGCAGAACGCCAGTCGATGACGATCTTCTGGGTCATGCCGGTCGCGTCGTCGGTCTCGTCGCGCACCGAGATGCCCGCATAGAGATCGACGAACTTCGCGGTGCCGTCGGCCTCAGCAATGATCGGCAGGGTGTAGGGATCCCATTCGAACAGCTTGTCACCGCGCTTGACCGTCTGCCCGTCGGTGACGTGCAGGGTCGTGCCGTATCCCAGCTTGTGGCTGGTCAGCTCTTCGCCCGATGCGTCCTCGATCGCGAGTTGCATGTTGCGCCCCATGACGACCACACCGCCCGCCTCGTTGGCGAGGGTATTGGCGTTGCGATACACGACCTTGCCGGAGGCCGAGGCCTCCATGAAGGACTGCTGTCCACCCTGGGCCACGCCGCCGATGTGGAACGTCCGCATCGTCAGCTGGGTGCCCGGCTCGCCGATGGACTGGGCCGCGATGATGCCGACGGCCTCGCCCAGGTTCACCTTGGTGCCGCGGGCCAGATCGCGACCGTAGCAGGTGGCGCAAACGCCCTCCTCGGCCTCACAGGTCAGCGGCGAGCGGATGCGCATCGTCGAGACGTTGGCCGCCTCGATGGCATCGGCGCGGCGCTCGTCGATCAACTCACCGGCTTTGCAGACCAGATCCTCCGTTCCGGGCGCATAGACGTCATCCGCCGACACCCGACCCAGAATGCGCTCGGCCAGCGACGCCACGACTTCCCCGTCGTTGACGGCTGCGGACGCGGTGATCGCCTTTTCGGTGCCGCAGTCGTCCAGACGGACGATGCAGTCCTGTGCGACGTCCACCAGACGCCGCGTCAGGTAGCCGGAGTTTGCCGTCTTGAGGGCCGTGTCCGACAGACCCTTGCGGGCGCCGTGGGTCGAGTTGAAGTATTCAAGAACGGTCAGACCTTCCTTGAAGTTCGAGATGATCGGCGTCTCGATGATGTCGCCGTTCGGCTTGGCCATCAGGCCGCGCATGCCACCCAACTGCTTCATCTGGGTGACGGAGCCACGGGCACCGGAGTGCGCCATCATGTAGACGGAGTTCGGCTCGTTCTCCGCACCGTCCGCATCCATGCCGGCGATCGAGATCGTCGACATCATGGCATCCGTGACCTTGTCGTTGCATTTCGACCAGGCATCCACGACCTTGTTGTACTTCTCGCCCTGAGTGATCAGGCCGTCCATGTACTGCTGCTCGAAATCCTTGACCTGGTCGCGCGTCGCATCGACGATCGGCCACTTGGTTTCGGGCACGACCATGTCGTCCTTGCCGAACGAGATGCCGGCCTTGAACGCTTCGCGGAAACCCAGCGTCATGATCTGGTCGCAGAAAATGACCGACTCTTTCTGACCGCAGTAGCGATAGACGGTGTCGATGACCTGCTGCACTTCCTTCTTGCGCAGCAGGCGGTTGACCAGTTCGAACGGCGCCTTCGCATTGAGCGGCAACATGGAGCCAAGGCGGACGCGGCCCGGCGTGGTCTCGAAGATCTCGTGAACTTCCTGACCCATGTCGTCGATCTGCGTGATGCGCGACTTGATCTTGGCATGCAGGTGAACCTCACCGGCCTCCAGGGCGTGCGTGACCTCGTCGATGGAGGAGAAGACCATGCCCTCACCCTTCATGCCCTGACGCTCCATGGACACGTAGTAGAGGCCGAGGATCATGTCCTGAGACGGCACGATGATCGGCGCGCCGTTGGCGGGCGACAGCACGTTGTTCGTGGACATCATCAGGACACGCGCCTCAAGCTGCGCCTCCAGCGAGAGGGGCACATGGACGGCCATCTGGTCGCCGTCGAAGTCGGCGTTGAAGGCGGAACAGACCAGCGGGTGCAGTTGGATCGCCTTGCCCTCGATCAGGACCGGCTCGAACGCCTGGATGCCGAGGCGGTGCAGTGTGGGCGCGCGGTTCAGCAGAACCGGATGCTCACGGATGACTTCGTCAAGGATGTCCCAGACCTCGGGGCGCTCCTTCTCGACCAGCTTCTTGGCTTGCTTGACCGTGCTTGAGAGGCCCTTGGCCTCCAGCCGCGAGTAGATGAACGGCTTGAACAGTTCGAGGGCCATCTTCTTCGGCAGGCCGCACTGATGCAGCTTCAGCTCCGGACCGGTCACGATAACGGAGCGGCCCGAGAAGTCGACGCGCTTGCCCAGAAGGTTCTGGGGGACGCGGCCTTGCTTGCCCTTGAGCATGTCCGACAGCGACTTCAGCGGGCGCTTGTTGGCACCGGTGATGACGCGGCCCCGGCGGCCGTTGTCGAACAACGCGTCCACGGATTCCTGCAACATCCGCTTTTCGTTGCGCACGATGATATCGGGCGCACGCAACTCGATCAGGCGCTTGAGGCGGTTGTTGCGGTTGATGACACGGCGGTACAGGTCGTTGAGGTCGGACGTCGCGAAGCGACCGCCATCCAGCGGGACCAGCGGGCGCAGTTCCGGCGGGATTACGGGGATCACGGTCAGGATCATCCATTCCGGACGGTTGCCGGAGTCGATGAAGCTCTCGACGATCTTGAGGCGCTTGATGATCTTCTTGGGCTTCAATTCGCCGGTCGCCTCTTTCAGGTCCTCGCGCAGCGTCGCGGCTTCCTGCTCGAGGTCGATGGCCGCAAGCATCTCGCGGATCGCTTCCGCGCCGATGTTGGCCTGGAACGCGTCGGCACCGTAAGCGTCCTGCGCATCCATGAACTCCTCTTCGGACATCAACTGCCCATAGGTGAGGTCGGTCAGGCCCGGCTCGATCACGACGTAGTTTTCGAAGTAGAGGATCCGCTCCAGATCGCGCAGCGTCATGTCCAGCATCAGGCCGATGCGGGACGGCAGCGACTTGAGGAACCAGATGTGCGCAACCGGCGAGGCCAGTTCGATGTGGCCCATGCGCTCACGGCGGACCTTTTGCAGCGTGACTTCCACGCCGCATTTCTCGCAGACGACGCCGCGATACTTCATGCGCTTGTACTTGCCGCACAGGCACTCGTAGTCCTTGATCGGACCAAAGATGCGCGCGCAGAACAGGCCGTCACGCTCAGGCTTGAACGTGCGGTAGTTGATGGTCTCCGGCTTCTTGATCTCGCCGTAGGACCACGACAGGATCCGCTCCGGCGAGGCCAGAGAGACCTTGATCTCGTCGAAGACCTTGGTGGGGGCGACGGGGTTGAACGGGTTGTTCGTCAGTTCCTGGTTCATTTGGTAACCTTTTGAAAAGGGGCTCGGAAAGGAGAGTTGGGGCGAGCTGCGAGGCCCGCCCCCGGAATGAGTTTCGTCACTCCGTCTCATCCTCCGAATCCAGGAGTTCCATGTTCAGGCCGAGGCCGCGGACTTCCTTGACGAGCACGTTGAAGCTCTCGGGAACGCCCGCCTCGAAGTTGTCCTCGCCCTTGACGATGCTTTCGTAGACCTTGGTCCGGCCCGCAACGTCGTCCGACTTGACCGTCAGCATCTCCTGCAGGGTATAGGCTGCGCCATAGGCTTCGAGCGCCCAGACCTCCATCTCCCCGAAACGCTGACCGCCGAACTGCGCCTTGCCACCCAGCGGCTGCTGCGTGACGAGGGAGTACGGCCCGGTGGACCGCGCGTGGATCTTGTCGTCGACGAGGTGGTGCAGTTTCAGCAGGTACTTCACACCCACCGTCACCTTGCGGCTGAACTTTTCGCCGGAGCGACCGTCGAACAGGTCCGATTGGCCCGAGGTGTCGAAACCGGCGCGGGTCAGGGCATCGTTCACGTCCCCTTCCTTGGCACCGTCGAACACCGGGGTGGCAATCGGCACGCCACTCGTGACGTTCATGGCCGCCTCGACAAAGCCCGCCTCGTCCATCGGCTCGAGCCAGTCACCATAGGATTCCTCGCCATACGCGATCTTCATCGCGTCGCGAACGGGCGTCAGGTCGCCGGAGCGGCGGAACTCGTCCAGCGCCTCGTCAATCTGGATGCCCATGCCGCGCGCAGCCCAGCCCATGTGCGTCTCGAGGATCTGACCGACGTTCATGCGCGACGGCACGCCCAGCGGGTTCAGGACGAAATCGACCGGAGTGCCATCCGCGAGGAACGGCATATCCTCCATCGGTACGACCTTGGAGATAACGCCTTTGTTGCCGTGGCGGCCGGCCATCTTGTCGCCCGGCTGAAGCTTGCGCTTCACGGCGATGAAGACCTTGACCATCTTCATCACGCCCGGCGGCAGATCGTCGCCGCGGCGAACTTTTTCGACCTTGTCCTCGAACCGTGCATCGAGCCCGCGCTTGAGCACTTCGTACTGCTCGTTGAGGGCCTCGACCTGTTGCGCGTCCTCCTCGCCCTCGAGGGCGAGTTGCCACCACTGGCCGAAGCTGAGTTGCGACAAAAGATCGTCGTTGATCTCGGAGTTCGGCTTGATGCCTTTCGGACCTTTGACGGCCTTCTTGCCCTCGATCATGCCGCGCAGACGGGCATAGATGTTGCGGTCCAGGATCTCACGCTCGTCGTCGCGGTCGCGGGCCAGACGCTCTACCTGCTCACGCTCGATCTGAAGCGCGCGCTCGTCCTTCTCGACGCCGTGACGGTTGAAGACGCGGACTTCGACAACTGTGCCGTAGTCACCCGGCTTCACCCGCAACGAGGTGTCACGCACGTCCGAGGCCTTCTCACCGAAGATGGCGCGGAGGAGCTTTTCCTCCGGCGTCATCGGGCTTTCGCCCTTGGGGGTGATCTTGCCCACGAGGATGTCGCCCGGCTCCACGTCTGCGCCGATATAGACGATCCCGGCTTCGTCGAGGTTGCGCAGGGCCTCCTCTCCGACGTTCGGGATATCGCGGGTGATCTCCTCCGGTCCGAGCTTGGTGTCACGGGCGGCGACTTCGAATTCCTCGATGTGGATCGAGGTGAAGACGTCGTCCCGGCTGACGCGCTCGGAGATGAGGATGGAATCCTCGTAGTTGTAGCCGTTCCAAGGCATGAAGGCGACGATGACGTTCTTGCCGAGCGCCAGTTCCCCCATGTCGGTCGACGGACCATCGGCCAGAACCTCGCCCTTGCGAACGGTGTCGCCCACCTTCACCAGCGGACGCTGGTTGATGCAGGTGTTCTGGTTCGAGCGCTGGAACTTGCGCAGGCGGTAGATGTCCACGCCGGCGTCGCCCAGGGCAAGATCCTCTGTGGCGCGCACGACAATACGCTGCGCATCGACCTGGTCGATGACGCCGCCGCGCTTGGCCATGATCGAGGCACCGGAGTCGCGAGCTACGACCGTCTCCATCCCCGTCCCCACGAAAGGGGCATCGGCCTGGAGCAGTGGCACCGCCTGACGCTGCATGTTCGACCCCATCAGGGCGCGGTTCGCGTCGTCGTTCTCGAGGAACGGGATCAACGCCGCGGCCACCGACACAAGCTGCTTGGGCGACACGTCGATCAGATCGACGTTGTCACGGCTTTGCAACATGTAGTCGCCGGACTGACGGGTCGACACCAACTCGTTCGCGAAGGTGCCCTCGTCGGTCATCTGCGCGTTGGCCTGCGCCACGGTGTGCCGCATTTCCTCGGTCGCGGACATGTACTGGACATCGTCCGTAACGACACCGTCGACCACCTTGCGGTAGGGCGTTTCGATGAAGCCGTACTTGTTGACGCGTGCGAACGTAGCCAGCGAGTTGATCAGGCCGATGTTCGGGCCCTCCGGCGTCTCGATGGGGCACATGCGACCGTAATGGGTCGGATGCACGTCGCGCACCTCAAAGCCCGCGCGTTCGCGCGTCAGGCCACCCGGCCCAAGCGCCGACAGACGACGCTTGTGCGTCACCTCGGACAACGGATTGGTCTGGTCCATGAACTGCGACAGCTGGCTGGAGCCGAAGAATTCGCGCACCGCAGCCGCAGCCGGCTTCGCGTTGATCAGGTCCTGCGGCATGACCGTGTCGATCTCGACCGACGACATGCGCTCCTTGATGGCGCGCTCCATCCGCAGAAGGCCGACGCGGTACTGGTTTTCCATCAATTCGCCAACGGACCGCACGCGGCGGTTGCCGAGGTGGTCGATATCGTCGATGTCGCCGCGCCCGTCGCGCAGTTCCACAAGCGCCTTGATGCACGCGAGGATATCATCGTCGCGCAGCGTGCGGACGGTGTCCTCGGCATCGAGGTCGAGGCGCATGTTCATCTTGACGCGCCCCACGGCCGACAGGTCGTAGCGCTCGCTGTCGCGGAACAGCTGGTCGAACAGGTTCTGGGCGGCATCGACGGTGGGCGGCTCGCCCGGGCGCATGACGCGGTAGATGTCCATCAGCGCGCCCTCGCGGCCGATGTTCTTGTCCGCGGCCATCGTGCTGCGGATATAGCCGCCGACCGTCACGTTATCGATGTCCAGAACCGGGATCTCGCTCACGCCCGCATCGAGCAGCTCCTTGAGCGTGCCCCCGGACACTTCGCCGTGCTTGTCGATTTCCCAGGTCAGCTCGTCACCGGCTTCGACATAGATCGCGCCGGTCTCTTCGTTGATGATGTCGCGCGCGGCGAATTTGCCCACGATTCCCTCAAACGGCACGAGGATGTTCGTGACGTTCGATTCTTCGCGAAGCTTCTTGACCTGACGCGGCGTGACCTTCTTGCCCGCTTCGATCACCACTTCGCCGGTGTCGGCGTCGATCACGTCCCTGGACGGACGGGTCCCGGAATAGCGGTCGGCGAAGAACTTGGTCGCCCAGCCCTCGCCCTTGCGATGGGTGAACGTCACCGTATCGTAATAGGCGTTCATGATCTCTTCCTGATCCATGCCGAGGGCATAGAGCAGCGTCGTCACGGGCAGCTTCCGGCGACGGTCGATCCGGCAGAACACAAGGTCCTTGGCGTCGAACTCTAAGTCAAGCCAGGAACCGCGATAGGGGATAATGCGGCAGGCGAACAGCAGCTTGCCCGAGCTGTGGGTCTTGCCCTTGTCGTGGTCGAAGAACACGCCCGGCGAGCGGTGCATCTGACTGACGATCACACGCTCGGTGCCATTCACGATGAACGTACCGTTCGGCGTCATCAGAGGCATGTCGCCCATGAAGACGTCCTGCTCCTTGATGTCCTTGACCGACTTGGCCCCGGTATCCTCATCGACATCGAACACGATCAAACGCAGCGTCACCTTGAGCGGAGCGGCGTAGGTCATGTCGCGCTGCTGGCATTCGTCGACGTCGTACTTTGGTTCCTCGAGCTCGTACTTCACGAATTCGAGAACCGCCGTCTCGTTGAAATCCTTGATCGGGAAAACCGACTGGAACGTGCCCATCAGGCCCTCGCCATCGGTGGGCGTCGGCTGATCGCCGGAACCCAGGAACAGGTCGTATGACGATTTCTGAACCTCGATCAGGTTCGGCATTTCCAGAACTTCGCGGATTTTGCCGTAGTACCGACGGATACGCTTGGAGGACGCTTGCGTCTGAGCCATGTGGTGGTCTCTTTCATCTTCGGTTTCGCGCGCGCGCCGTCCGTGGGGCATCGGACGCCGCGTGCATGCGAACAGGTCGTCGAGGGGGACCATCTGGCACGCCATCCCACAGGCGCGCCCCCGTCCCTTCCTCCTGACCGGAAAAACCGCGGCAATGCGGCTTGTCGAGACAGGAGCGGGTGGCCCCGAATTCATCCGGAGCCACCCTGTTCGCCATCGGATCCGCCCTGTAGGACGACCCGAATTACTTGAGCTCGACCTCGGCGCCCGCTGCTTCCAGCTTGGCCTTGATGTCTTCGGCTTCGGCCTTGGAGACTTGCTCCTTGACGGCCTTGCCGCCGGCTTCGACCAGGTCCTTGGCTTCCTTGAGGCCCAGACCCGTGATGCCGCGGACTTCCTTGATCACGTTGATCTTGGAGGCGCCTGCCGACTTCAGGATGACGTCGAATTCGGTCTGCTCTTCCTCGGCGGCAGCCGCGGCGCCGGCAGGACCGGCCATCATGACCGCGCCACCGGCGGCGGGTTCGATGCCGTATTCGTCCTTGAGGATGGTTTTCAGTTCTTGGGCTTCCAGCAGGGTCAGGTTGACGATGCTTTCGGCGAGTGCTTTCAGATCAGCCATTGTTTGATTTCCAGTTCGTTAAGATGTGTTCCGGTGCCGTGCCGTTCAAGGTCACGACGAGGGATGACAGGTTGGTTGCCTCACGCAGCCTTCTCTTCGATGGTCGAGAGTATGCTGGCGATGTTTGAAGCAGGCGCGCCAATGGCCCCGGCGATGTTGCTGGCAGGGGCGCCGATGCAGCCCACGATCGAAGCGATAAGCTCCTCCCGCGATGGCATCTGCGCGACGGCCTTCACACCGGCGACGTCCAGAGCGTTCTCGCCCATCGCACCACCGAGGATCACCAGCTTCTGGTTCTCCTTGGCATATGCATCGATGACCTTCGCCGCAGCGACAGGGTCCTCGGAATAGGCAAGCACGGTCATGCCCGTCAGGTATGTGCCGATGGATCCAACGGCTTTACCCTCGAGGGCGATCTTGGCGAGCTTGTTCTTGGCGACACGTACGGACCCGCCCGCTTCACGCATGCGTGCGCGCAGGTCCTGCATCTCGGCAACTGTCATGCCCTCGTAGTGGCTGACCACCACGACGCCAGAGCTTTCGAAGATCTGGCCGAGTTCGTCGACCACTTTCTCTTTCTGGGCTCTATCCACAGTTTCTCTCCAATTCGGGGTTTCCCCCAGCTCATTCGGACGGGTTGCCCCATCCACTCAGGGTCCTTGTGAAGGGCCCCTTTCCAGATCGCCCGACGATCGGTCGGAAATCTTTCTCGGGTCCCATCTCGGGAAGGACTTAGCGGGGCTTCCCCCTGCCCTCCGTCTCGGACAGAACGGGATCCGACGAAATCAGACCCCGCAGATCGGCCCGCACCTCGCGATGCGGACCAAACCAGTTCGCCGCCTCAGGAGGCCGCGTCGTTTCCGGTCGCGCTGTCGACGCTGACCGACACGCCAGGCCCCATGGTGGAGCTGAGCGAAATCTTCTTCATGTAAGAGCCCTTGGCACCCGCGGGCTTGGCTTTCGAGACTGCGTCCACGAATGCCATCAGGTTTTCCTTGAGCTTGGCCGCGTCAAACGAGGCCTTGCCGATGCCGGCATGGACCACGCCGTTCTTCTCGGCCTTGAACTGAACCTGACCGCCCTTGGCAGCCTCGACCGCCTCTTTGACGTCCATCGTCACGGTGCCGACCTTGGGGTTCGGCATCAGGTTGCGCGGGCCCAGGACCTTGCCCAGACGACCGACGATCGGCATCATGTCAGGCGTCGCGATGCACCGGTCGAAGTCGATCTTGCCCGACTGCACGGTTTCCATCAGATCCTCGGCTCCGACGATGTCGGCTCCGGCGGCCAGCGCCTCGTCGGCCTTCGCGCCGCGTGCGAACACGGCCACGCGAACCGACTTTCCGGTGCCATTGGGCAGGCTCACGACGCCGCGAACCATCTGGTCGGCGTGACGCGGGTCGACGCCGAGGTTCATCGCGATCTCGACCGTTTCATCGAACTTCGACTTCGCGTTGCCCTTGATCAGGGACACGGCCTCATCGACCGAGATGTTTTCCTTGCCGGCGAATGCTTCGCGGGCGGCTTTTGCGCGCTTACCAAGTTTCGCCATCACTTCACCTCGATGCCCATGGAGTTCGCTGACCCCACGATGATCTTCATGGCCTGCTCGACGTCATTCGCCGACAGATCCTTCATCTTCGCTTCCGCGATTTCGCGCACCTGCTTGACGGTGACCGACCCGATGGTCTCACGACCCGGCGTGACGGCGCCCTTGGGGCGGTTGCGCTTGCCGACCGGCTTGAGGCCAGCCGCCTTCTTGAGGAAATACGACGCGGGCGGCGTCTTGATTTCCATCGTGAACGACTTGTCCTGATAATAGGAAATCACGGTCGGGCACGGGGCACCCGGCTCCATTTCCTGGGTCTTGGCATTGAAGGCCTTGCAGAATTCCATGATGTTGATCCCGCGCTGACCGAGCGCTGGGCCGACGGGCGGACTTGGGTTGGCCTGCCCCGCCTTGATCTGCAGCTTCATCTTGCCGACGAGTTTTTTCGCCATTGGCTTTCTCCTTTACGGCGACGGGTCAGGCCCGCCCTACCTTCGTTGCACCCGTTGCAGGTGCGATGTGAGGCCGTGGTTCGGCGGCACCCTCGGGCCCGCCTCCCACGTCCGGTTTGCGCCGAAGCCGCCTAAAGGCGACCCGGCACGCGTCACGCAGCCTTGCTGACCTGCGTGAATTTCAGTTCGACGGGCGTTGAGCGACCGAAGATCGAAACACTGACCTTGAGGCTCTGGGCCTCCTCGTCGACTTCCTCGACCTGACCGGCGAAACCCTCGAACGGTCCGTCGGTCACGTTCACGTCTTCGCCGACATCGAAAGTGATCAGCGAACGCGGAGCTTCCTCACCCTCCTGGACGCGGTTCAGGATCTGGTTAACCTCGGCGTCCCGCATCGGCATCGGGCGCCCTTGCGGCCCAAGAAACCCCGTCACGCGATTGATCGAGTTGACAAGATGGTAACCCTCGTCGGACATCTCCATCCGCACGAGCACGTAACCCGGCATGAACCGACGTTCGGACGTTACTTTCTTGCCACGACGGACCTCGAGAACCTCTTCCGTCGGCACAAGCACCTCTTCGATCTGTTCCTGCAGCCCCTGCTCCTCGACGGCTTGGCGGATTTGCTCCGCCACGCGCTTCTCGAAGTTGGACAGTACACTGACCGAGTACCACCGCTTCGCCATCTGCCTCGCCCGCCTTTGTCTTGCGCCGCCCTAGTCGCAGCCTGTTCTGGCGAAACGAATTGCTTCACCCGAAACGTCAAACAGCGCGCATCACGAATCAATGCACGCCGTCACTGTCCTATTTCGGCCTGCTCTATCGTCAGGTGCAACCGGGATCAAGGGTCCGATTGCACCGACGTCGGCCGATCAGAAATATCCGAGAACCGTGGTCAGACCCGTCCGGATCAGCAGATCGACGAAAAAGAAAAACGTCGCCGCGACAATGGCCAGCAGAAAAACCATGACTGTCGTCAGGACGACCTCCCGACGCGTTGGCCAGACGATCTTTCCAATTTCTGCGCGGGTCTGCTGCACGAATTGAACCGGATTGGTGTTGGCCAAGATGCACATCCTTTGTCTCTGCTCTGTAGGCCGAAATAAGAGGGACATCCGAAAAGCGCAAGACGGTTCGCCCGAACTGCATCCCGTCAAAGGTGCGCGGCGGCCGCCACCTCTATCCGGTTCGCCCACGCCGCGTCTGTCAAAAGACGCCCGACCGCGGCGAGAAAGGTCGATCGTTGATTGCCATGTTCCACTTGCGAACGTCTGTCGCTTCGGCGGTCGGACCATCGACGTCCCGCATCGCACCCGACGCAGCCGCGGGACGGAATGACGGGCCAGACGTGCCCGTCTTCCCGACGGTATCATAGAGGGGATACTCGTTGCGGTCGAACTTTTCGATCAATCCCAGCATTTGCGATGCGGCTCCCTTCAGGGACCTGTTCGCCGCCGACATCTCTTCGAACATCGCCGTGTTCTGCTGCGTGGCGGTATCGATTTCACCCATGGCGCGGTTGATCTCCGCGACCGATGCAGATTGGTCGTCGGCGGCGGACGCGATATCGGTCACCTGATCGCCGATGCGGTCGATCCGCTCGCCGAGCGTCACGAGCGTGTCTCCGGTGCGGGCAACGCGCTGTACGCCCAGATTTATCTGATCCGCGCTGGACGTGATGAGCGTGCCGATCTGTTCAGCTGCATCGGATGCCCGTCTGGCCAATGCGCGCACCTCGGAAGCCACGACCGCAAACCCGCGACCGGCCTCTCCGGCCCGAGCCGCCTCCACGCCGGCGTTGAGCGCCAACAGATTGGTCTGGAAAGCGATGTCGTTGATCACGCCGAGGGTACGAGAAATCTCGGCTGACGCAGCCTGGATTTCACGCATGCTCTCGATGGCCTCCTGAACCACGGCGTCGCTTTGGCGGGCATCCTCGCGCGCCGAGTCGGTGAAGCCGCGGGCTTGCTGAGCCAGTTGGGCCGTTGCCGCGATGGAGCCCGCAATCTGTTCGAGCGCCCCCGTCGTTTCGGCCAGCGACCCTGCTGTGCGCTCGGTCCGTTTCGACAGTTCCTCCGCGGAGGCCGACAGGTCACTTGTCTCGTCCAGAACCTCGGAAGAATGGCGGTGCAGGTCCTCGAACGCATCGTGAAGCCGGGCAGCCGCAAGGTTTGCGGAATCCCGCAGACGTCCGAAGACCCCAGCGCGTTCGCCTTCGAGGCGCACGTACAGGCGACCCTGGGCAAGGCCGGAAAGAACGTCGATCGTATCTTGCAATCCGGTCTCCACCTGTTCGAGCAAATCGTTGAGCAATACCCGGATGACCTTCTGGTCCTCGGGGACGTCCTCTACCGGCATCCTGACATCAAAATTCCCGGCCGAGGCGGCCGACGACATCGCGTGGAGGTCTTCCGCCAATCGCGCCTGACAGTCCCTTTGAACCGCCGCGTCCCGTAACGCGGCCTCCGCGCGGTCCCGTGACGCCTGTGCCTCACGGGCTTCCGCCTGCTGCCTTTGGGCTTCCAGCAAGCGCGTCTGGCCTTCCGCTTCGGCACTGCGAGCGGCAAAGATCGCCCTCGACGCGCTGTTGTGTTGAAAGATCCGAAGCGCGCTGTTGATCCGGCTGATCTCAGAACTGCCGGCGACGGCAAGATGAATGTCCGGCTCTTCCCGCGCGATCGCATGCATCGCCGCGATCACACGCTCTAGGGGACGGGTCAACTGCGTCCAGAGCGCGATCACGGTCCCGAGACAGGCAAGGATCAGCATGACCGACTGGATAACGACAAGTTGGCGTCCGATCGCCGCCTTGTTGGCCAGAAGCTGTTGCCGTCCATAGATCACCTCGAGGACGCCCGCGATACCCGAAGCATTCCGCAAGGGAATCCGCGCGAGAATGGAGGAGTGCCCATGAACCGCCGTTGGACGATCACCGGATATGGATGGCGACTTGAAATCCTCAAAGCTGGCGGTGGAGCCGGGCTTGATCATTGAAAAGCGGACACCGTTCCAGAAAGAAACGACACGGACACCTTCGATCGCCATCATGTCGGTCTCTACGCTGACGGTGATTGCGCGCCGCAGCCGGTCCGGATCAAGCGTCAGGATATCTGGTGGCAGATCCTTGAGAAGCTCCATCGAATCCGAGGTGATGCTGTCTTCGAACTGCGCTGAAAGACTCGATTCCACTGCCGTGACCGTCACCCGATGCAGGACAACGAAACCGACGAGGAGAACGATACAAACGACAAGCATCGCCTTTACGACGAGCGATCGCCACCATGGCGCATCAGACGATGGATAAATGTCACGTGGGTCCCCGACATCTTCGTCGATCATGACCCCGGGGCCAGCAGTCGATGGCGACGGAACGACGGCAGTCGGATCGATACCCATTGGAAGAATCCTCGGTGAAACGTCCGACCGGGATACCGCGAAGTTCTGAACTTAGTCTTAGCCTGCGCAAACAGATGTCGCAAAACGATGATGTAAGGATACAAACACGCCGATGCCGACGGCACGGCGCGCGCGAGAGAGGATTGGCAGGGGCATCAGGATTCGAACCCGAGGCCTGCGGATTTGGAATCCGCTGCTCTACCAACTGAGCTATACCCCTGCGGTGCGATGCGGATAAGGCGTGCCGTCCCGGGGTGCAAGGGCAATTGATACCGAATTGCCGCTACCTGAGGATGATGCGGTTTTTGATCTCGCAGTTCGAAAATCACCCCCCCGA
>JBARXR010000227.1:0-37990 GCA_049647445.1 Jannaschia sp.
GGATCGCGTCGGGGCGAGGTCGATCGGCTGGCCCCGATCTTTGGTGAGGCGTTGGAGCAGGTGCCGAAGGGAACCCGCGTCGTCGTGCCTGCCGTGGCGTATCTTGCCGAAACCGTGCGCGAGGCTGTCAAGGACTGGCCGGGCGCGCCCGTCGTGGTGACGACGGCCGCCGACAAGCGCGCGGCATTCGCGGCAGCGACAGCGGCGCTTGCGGCCTCGGGAACGGTCAGCCTCGAGTTGGCGGCAAACGGGGTGCCGATGGTGATCGCCTATGACATGAACTGGTTTTCGCGGCAGATCATCGGGCGGATGCTGAAGGTGGATACGGTGACCCTCGTCAATCTGGTCAGCGAGACGCGCGCGGTGCCCGAGTTTCTGGGCGAGGCCTGCAAGCCAGGTCCCGTGGGGGCGGCGTTTGCGGACCTTCTGCGGGTGCCGTCCCGCCGCGAGCGTCAGCGGGACGCGCTTGATACCACGATGGAACGACTGGGCCGGGGCGGTGAGAACCCTGGTCTGCGGGCGGCGCGGTCTGTCCTGTCGGCCCTCGGGCAGACGTCGGAATGACTTGCGGGCCCCCGGGTTCCCGGCTATCCCGACCCCGACGCACCCATAGCTCAGCTGGATAGAGCGCTGCCCTCCGAAGGCAGAGGTCTCAGGTTCGAATCCTGATGGGTGCGCCAACAGCGGACAGACACATGTGGCGATGCGCGCCGCTTTTGGAGCACGGATGATGGTCGTCTGCGCGGTACGCGCATCCTAGTGGCGACCGTGCTGGATCGTGAAGACCCGGCGGTCCTTCACGAGGGCGGGTTCCGAAGACGCGGGAAGCTGAGCCAGTTCCGCTTTCTTCATGAGCCGCTGTGCCAGCACAAGCGAGGCGAGGGCCACGAATATCCCACCAGCCATCTGCCCGATCAGAACGCCCTCCGCGCCCCAGATCCGCGACCCGGCATAGACGAACGGGACGATGCCGAGCGTGTTGCGCGCCCAGTTCACCCATGTCGAGTAGAAGGGGTGACCGAGGTTGTTGTAGGCGGCGTTGCCGACGAAGATGACCCCGTTGAAAATCCACGCCAGCGAAAGCGGGCCGCAGAAGAGATAGATCAGGTCGCGCGCGATACCTTCCGCACCGAACAGATCGGCGATGTGGCCACGCAGCATGTAGAGGACGATCACGACGGGAATGACGTAAGCCACGATCAACATCATGCTGTTGTTGAAGGCGACGCGGACGCGGTCGTGGCGGCGCGCCCCGAAATTCTGCCCGATGATCGGTCCGATCGCCCCGGACATGGCGAAGATGAGGGCAAAGGCAATCGGTGTAACGCGCCCGATGATCGCCATCCCGGCGACGGCGCCTTCACCGAAATCGGACGCCGCCCACGTGACGTACGCACCGCCGATGGGCGCCGCGACATTTGCCAGCATCGCCGGAACCGCGATCGCGGCGATGGGGCGCATGTCGCGCAGGATGGCCCCGAAGGACAGGCCGGTCAGGCCGCCATAGCGACGCAGGATGTACCACAGACCGGTGCCGCCGATCGAGATGCGGGCCGCCACGGACGCCCATGCCGCCCCGTCCAGCCCCATGTCGAGCCAGAAGATGAAAATCGGGTCCAGCACGGCGTTCACCACGCCCGCGATCAGCGTCACCATCATCGACAGGCGCGCGGCCCCGTGGCTGCGCAGGGCGGCCGATGCAACAATCCCGATCATCATCACGGGCATCGTCGGGACGAGGATCCGCAGATAGGAAACCGCGAGGTCCTGCGTGAGGCCGGTGGCACCAATCCACCCGGTGAGCGTGGACAGGTTGAGATACACGAGAATGGAGATCAGCGCGGCAAAGCCCGTGCCCACGATCAAGACGTGGGTCAGGACCTCGGTTGCCCGTTCGGACCGATCTTCGCCAAGCGACTGCGCGACCAATGCGCCGCCGGCGATGGCCATGCCGATACAGAGCGACGTGGTCATGAAGGAGATGGTGCCGGCATATCCGACGGCGGCGGCCAGTTCCTGCACTCCCAACATCGAAATGAAGATCATATCCACCAGATCGACCACGAAAAGAGCGACGAAACCGACGGCGGAGGTGAGCGACATCGTGACGATGTGTCCTGTCAGGCTGCCTGTCAGGAACCGGGCCTGTCCCTCACTCATTTTCAGGACGCGTGATGACGGGTGGATGCCGAGATACCGCTTGGAGAAAGGGCCGGGATTGGTGCCCGCTCCGGACGTGCACCCGCGTCTGCCCAGTTACCGGCCGGTTCAACCGCTGGTCTTTCGCGCAAAGTTTGGCGTTTTTCCGGTCCACGACTTGAAAGCACGATGAAACGCGTTGGCATCCCGGTAGGCCAACAGATCGGCAACCTGCTTGACCGGCATTTCGCTGTTCTTGAGATACCGAAGCGCGAGGGTCTTCCTGACGTCGTCCAGAAGGTCCTGGAATGTCGTGCCATCCTTCTGAAGGTCTCTAAGAAGGCCGCTGCGGCTTCGCGACAGGCGTTCGCAGACATACGCGATGGATGGGTCCCTGTCCGTGATGGCTTCGACAAGACAGGCGCGCACGCGATCGGAAATCGAAACTGCCGGATTTGACACGAGGATCTGGGCCGTCAGATCGGCCTCGAACGCCTCCCAGAGGGCGGCATTCTCAGACACGAGCGGACGTTTGGCATCCGTTGGCGAATACACCAGCCTGGCGTCGCCGAACTGAGGAACGACCCCGAACAGATCGGCCAGCGCCGCACGGTCTTCTGTCGGTATCGGCAAATACACTTCTTCCGGAACAAGGGGGCGCGCCGTGCAGGATCGCGCCTTCTCATGCAGAAAGATCAGGATCGGGGTCGCCGGACTTGCAGGCAGAACCGTCTGAGGATGCACGGGCGCGAGGCCGACATGAAGCCGTGTCCTGATTTCACGGACCGTCATGCCGACCGGGCCGAAGACCGTCTTGAACCGCGCGAACCGTTCGAACCCTGTTTGCAGATCCTGTGCGCAGGACATGGCGAAGAAGACCGGAGACACCGCGCCATTTGCCATCCCGCGCCCGATGAACGTCGGCAGATCGGACCGGGTGGCCATGTCGATGATCGTGTCCCACATCAGAAAGAATTCGTCTGCCGTAATCTGAACCCCGTGCCCGGTGGCGATACGTTCCGGCAAGCCCGCTTTCTCGACCACGACGCGGGGCTCCACTTCCATGAGTTTGCAGAGGGCACCGAACAGGATCGCGGTTGAATACGTGGCGTTGGCTGGTTGTCCCAAAGGCGATGTCACTTTCGATGATGTTGCGCGACCATGCGCGAAGGTGCGTCGCCGCTCAAGACGCTTGGGTTGATCTGCAAGTATTATGGACGATCGGCAAGTTGCACGCGCACGTCGCGCGGCTCAGCATTATCGAACGCATCAGGAGCGCATCATGGATCTTTCCATCGACGGGAAGCCGTACAGCATCGATCTGCCCGACGACATGCCGCTGCTCTGGGTGCTTCGGGACGGGCTCAACATAACTGGCGTGAAGTATGGCTGCGGCATCGCGCAATGCGGTGCCTGCACCGTGCACATCGACGGCGCCGCGGTCCGGTCCTGCCAAGTGGCGCTTGGCGACGTCTGGGGCCCGGTGAGGACAATTGCGGGTCTGGGCACGCCGGAGGCCCCTCACGTCGTGCAGCAGGCCTGGATCGAACATCAGGTGGCGCAATGTGGCTATTGCCAGTCCGGCCAGATCATGCAGGCCGTGGACCTGCTGACCCTCAATCCCGCGCCCACGGACGACGACATCGATCAGGTCATGAGCGGCAACCTGTGCCGCTGTGCGACCTATCCGAAAATCCGGGCGGCCATCCACAGTGCCGCCGCGGCGATGAAAGAAGCGGGATAATGGGGCGGCTCGGAAAATACACCAGACGCGGTTTCATCGTCGCCTCGGTCGCCGTGGCGGGGGGCGTGGTCTTTGGCGTGCGCACCTATCGCTCGCAACTTGAAAATCCGCTTGTCCCCGGCCTCGCCGAGGGTGACGTGGCGCTGACCCCGTATGTCAAGATCACGCCGGAGGGCATCACCCTGATCACGCCACGCGCCGAGATGGGGCAGGGTATCCATACGACGCTTGCCGCCCTCGTGGCCGAAGAACTGGATGTCGACCTGGCGGATATCCGCACCGAGCACGGGCCTGCATCGTCGGCTTATTTCAACGGTGGCGTGGTGGAGGAGGGGTATCCCTTTCCCGCCACCGATACCGGGGCGCTCGCCGAATTCGCACGCGCGCAGCGTGATGTTCCCGCGGTCTTCCTCGGCTACCAGATTACGGGCGGATCGACCTCGACGCACGACGCCTATGTCAAGATGCGCAGCGCAGGGGCCGTGGCCCGCGAGACGCTGAAGGCCGCCGCCGCCGCGCGCACCGGGATGGACGTGTCGCGCCTGACCACGCAGTCGGGTGCCGTCGTGCTGCCCGATGGAACGAGGATCGCTTATACCGATCTGGCGCTGGACGCCGGTGCGATCGATCCGCCGGACGTACCCGATCTGCGACCACGCAGCGCATGGCGCATCCTTGGCACGTCCCAGGACCGGCTTGATGTGGTTGCGAAATCGACCGGCACCGCCATCTTTGCCAGCGATATCCGGTTACCGGGAATGCGGTTCGGGGCCGTGCGTCGCAACCCGCATCTTGGCGGCATGCTGCGCAGTTTCGATGCGACCGAGGCGCTGGCGCTGCCGGGGGTCGATGCGGTCCTCGATATCGGCAATGGCGTGGTCGCCGTCGCCGCGACGACCTGGACGGCAATGCAGGCCCTGGACGTCGTGACATACGACTGGACGCCGCCGACCTATCCTGCCGACACCGAAGGCCATTTTACGGCTATCGCAAACGCCTTCCGACCCGAGTTGCAGGACAGCCGCCAGCGCGACGACGGCGACGTGAACGCCGCCCTCGAAGGGGCCGACGTCATCGAGGCGGAATACCGCGCGCCCTACCTCGCGCATGTCACGATGGAACCGATGAGTGCCGCGGCACTGATGAAGGACGGCGCGTTGCAGGTCTGGGCGGGGACGCAGGGACCAACAGTGGCGCGGCGCGAGGCGGCCCGTGCTGCCGGGATCGAAGAGGATGCGGTGACGATCACGACCACCTTGCTGGGCGGCGCTTTCGGGCGGCGGGGCGAGATGGACTTTGTGCAGGTGGCCGCCAAGGTCGCCGCACAGATGGACGGCATCCCGGTCCTGATTACGTATCCCCGGGCCGAAGATACCGCGGGCGGTCCGTACCGACCCGCCGCCATCGGGCGGTTCCGCGCCGCCTTGCGCGACGGCGTTCCGGTTGCCATCGATATCTCGACCGCCTCGCCATCGATCCTCGGCGGGATCAATGCCCGGGGCGGCGCGCCAGCCGCCATCCCGGGTTTTGTGCCCGACTTCACCATCGGCCAGGCGCTTTGGGACCAGCCCTACGGGATCGAGAATTACCGTGCCACGGCCTACAAGGCCGATCCGCTGTTGCCCGTCGCGTTCTGGCGATCCGTCGGGGCCTCTCAGAATACGTTTTTCCACGAATGCATGATGGACGAACTGGCCGTCGCCGCAGGGCGTGACCCTGTCGAGATGCGTCTCGACCTCATGACGGATGCCCCCAGCCGACAGGTGCTGGTCGCCGCAGCCGATCTGGCGGGCTGGGGCGCCGCGCCACCCGCGGGGCGCGCGCGGGGCGTGGCATTCGCCGTCGTCTTCGGCGTCCCCATCGCGCAGATCGTGGAGATCGAGGATACGCCGGAGGGCATAGCGGTCCGGGATGTCTGGGTGGCGGCGGATGTCGGCGTGGCGCTCGATCCACGCAACCTCGACGCGCAGTTGATGTCGGGCGTCACCTTCGGACTGAGTGCCGCAATAGCCGAAAAAATCACGGTCGCCCAAGGTCGGGTCGAGCAGGAAAACTTTGACAGCTATACGCCGCTTCGGATGTATCAGGCCCCGCGCATCACGACCCGCATCCTCGAAAACGCCCCGCACATCCGGGGCATCGGCGAGCCGGGCACGCCCTGTGCCGCCCCGGCCCTTGCCAACGCGATCTTTGCGCTGAACGGGCAGCGCATCCGCACCCTGCCGCTGGGCGACAGCGTGGCCTTCGCATGAGCACATCATCACGACACGGGGGGGGCACGTCATGAACGACTACGGGTATCTTGCGATCCAGTTTTCGATGGCCATCGCCGCGTATCTGCTGATTTTCCGGATTTATCTGCAATCCTGGCTTCGTGCGCAGTCTTTCGAGGCCGCTGTGACCCCGTTCCTTGTGGTGCACATCTTTCGCTATCTTGGTTTGGCGCTTTTGGTGACGGGCCAGGTCGATCCGGCGGTGTCGCGCGATGCACTGGGCATCATGGCCTACGGCGATGTGGCGTCGGGTATCAGCGCGCTGGTCGCGGTTGTCGCGATAACCTTCGGGTCGCGGTTTGTCGTGCCGCTGGTCGTGCTGTTCTCGGTAATCGGGATTGCTGACCTCATCACGATCGGGCCGACCGCACTGAACGCGGGTGTGATCGTCTCGCCGATCGGCACCATGTGGTTCTTTCTGGTGATATTCGCCCCGATCCTGCTGCTGAGCCACATCTACATAATCGTGCGACTGGTCCGGCATTTCCGGTCCGCCGCGCGTCCTGCGGTGCCTTGAGCCGCGAAATGCAACCGAAACTCTCGCTCAGGCAATCGCGACGAATGAAAGGCCTGCCATCATGGCTACGGATACCCGCAGAAACCTCGACATCTTCACGCTCTTTTCCGTTGGCGCCTTCGCCGGGGCACACCTCTTCATCGGGTTGTCGATGGGCACATATTGGCTCAGCCTCGACCCTGTCGTCTTCATGGAGACGTTCTTCGGTCAGTGGCTGCGCTTTCTGGCCACCATCATGCCGCTGCTGTTGATGTCACTCTACTTTCTGATCCGCTCGGCCCGGCGCGACGCGGCCGACCCGGCGCTGGCCAGGCTTTGGCGGCTTGCGATCTGGTATCTGATCGCGGACTGCCTGATCACCGCGCTGTTCCACATGCCGCTGAACCTGCGGCTGGGGGCGGCGACCTTCTCTCCCGAGCAGGCCGCGACCTCGGCGCTCTACGGCGTGCTGAGCCTGTTCGGCAGCGTTACGCCCGACACGGCCAGCTTCACCCGTGCCATCTGGCTGACAGGACATATCCCCCGGATCTTGTTGACCATTGCCTGTTTCTACTTCGCCGCCCGCGCCGTCCTCGATCGGCGCCCGCAAGACGCGGCTTTCGCGTGAACCCTGGCATCCGGTCATCTCATGCCGACCACGGAGACACGACCATGTCACGATTGCATCGCATCCTCGCGGGTGTTTGCCCTGGCGCGGTCGCGGCTCTGCCTGCGCTGGCACAGGAACGCTTTCCCGGACAGGCGATCGCGATCCTGCGCACACAGATCGACGGATACTGGGGGTTCATTCCTGCCGGTAGCCACCGGCACCGGGAAATGTCAGAGCCCGATCAGGGTCCGATCCTGACGGCGGACTCCAGTTGGTCCCAGCCCTCAGACGTGCCCCATGCCGATCCCTGGGTGGGCCCGGAAAACTGCGTGACCCTCGTGATTTTCGAGGACCGCGCAGACTTCATTCCGGTTCAGTAGGCCATGCCCTATCCGCCTTATCTTCATCGCAAACAGCATCCCCACCCACGGGCTGCGCGCCATCGTAGCGCATGAATGAGCGACACTCATGAACCTTGAACACTCAACAATCGACGGCGTCCGGATCAGATACGCAGCCGCCCGCAATCCGGGCAAGCCGCAGGTCATCCTGACCTCGCCGCAACCGATGAGCATCCTGACCTATGAAGGCTGGTGGGACAGGTTGGTCGAGAGGTTCGACGTGGTCGCCGTGGACCTGCCGAACCACGGAGGGTCCGATCCTGCGCGCCATGTCACGACGGTCAGCCAACATGCACGCTTTTTCGGCAGGATACTCGATCATTTCGACCTTGATCATCCGCATTTCATCGGTCCCGATATCGGCACACCAATGGCGCTGCGGTATATGGCCGATACGCCGGGTCGTCTGAAATCGGCGACCTTGGGCGATGCAGGCTGTGTCGGTGTCGTCGAGGGCGCCTGGTTGTTCAGAGGGTTGGTTTACTCGCGTGCGATCCAACTGGCGACCCTGTCGGCAGGGGGCGCCATCGGGGGTCGCATTTACTGTGCCGCCGCAAACGCGATCGGATACCGGCTCAGCCGCCCGTCACCCGCTGCGAAGGCGGATTATCTTGCAGGGTCCACGACGTTTGCGAAGCTGAGGGGGCAGGTGGGATATCTGGCAAGCTATCCGGATGAAACGCCACGGCTGCAGGACGACGCTTTGAACATCAAGACACCGATCCAGGTCCTGCACGGTGAATACGATACCTTCGTGTCGGAATTCAACTCGAGACGATTGGCCGATATTCTGCCCGACAGCCGGTTCGCGCTGATCGCGGGAGCAGCCCATTACGCATGGGAGGACGCGGCAGAAGACTATCTCGCACGGGTCCTGACCTTCATCGCCGAGGTCGAGGGCGACGATGGCGCTGTGCAGCAATGACAATTCAGGGCCCGGATATCGTGATCGCGGCGACGCCTTTGCGCGCGGTCGTCGCCATGGCCGGTGGCCATGCCGGGATCACGGCTGGAACCGCATGTGCCGTCTTCGAGCGACGGACGACGCAAGCCCTCCACCGTGACTCACAGCTTACCCGGATAGGAGACCATCAAATGCGAGAGAGAACGGCCTTTGTACTCTGGACGCGCACATTCCTGCTTCTCGTTCTGACAGCTGCCTTTGCGCAGATCGTCCACGCAAAAGACCCGCAAGTGCGGGAACATGCGGTCCGTGTTCCTGCGGATCAGATGCCCTTTCCCCCCGTCCTATTCCCGCAACCAGCGTTTTCGCGCTTCATGGCGGGCCCGGCGCCGGACTGCGCACGGCCCAGACGTCGCTGCTCGACCCTGCCACCTCCGGGATCCTGCCGGACAGACACACGAACGGATGCTCGGCAATGGTTGTAAAAGGCCGGATGCAACACTGCGAGATGCCGGAGCCTGACCGGGGCCCCGAGTTTCTGCTTGGTTCCTATCGGTTTACGCCCGGCGGCGCCGCAGGTCCGACCGTGTCGACCCTGCCTTCAGACCGCGCCGACAGGACCGTCCGCGGTCCGCTTGCGGGAGCGGTGCAATGACCCCCGCAACCTACCGCAAGATCGTCAATCTTGTGGCTGTCGTCCACGCGGCGGCCTTTGCGGGCGGTGGCCTGCTGATCCTTCTGTCCTATGGGATCCGATGGTTGGGGATGGATCCGTTGGTGTGGCGGGCGGGGTTCTGGGATGAATTCCTGAACTTCGCCATCACCATCATCCCGCTGAACATGATCACGCTTGTCGGGCTGGTGCTGTCGGCGCGGCTGGATTGGCAGGACCGCCCGGTCCGCCGTTTATGGATGCGCGCGATCTGGCTCTACGTGGCCAACACGGTGTTCACGCTGGGATACTTCATTCCGCAGAACATCCTGCTGATCTGGGACAGCTATTCGGCCGCCGAGGCCTCATTCATCCGGGCGACATGGCTCGGCCTTCACATCCTGCGCGTCGCGATCGCCTTTGCCGTGCCGATATATGCGCTGCTGGCCGTGATGAAACGCATAGAAAGGTCGGTGCCATGACACTCCCTTCGACCGCTGGCCCCGGGTGCGGGCCGTGTTCATGCAAGACCGGACAAGGACCGAGACCGTGACCCCATTTCACAAATGGGCCATCACGCTCTTTATGGGAGCCACGATCTTCCGCGCGCAGACCGTCCTGTTCCTGCCGCAGGTCGAAATGTTAGGCGGCATCGCGCCCGACGGATGGTTCGGCCCTTGGCTCAGTGATGCGATCATCGGGTTCGCCCTGCCGGTGATGCTGTACCTTTTCTGGGCGCGGCGCAGCGTCCGGATCTGGGGTCTGCTTGTCCTCTACAACGCCGTCGGCGCGTTCGACTATTCCCAGGGCCTGATCACCCAGATCATCAGCCCGATGCCAGTAGAAATGGCGTCCCCCGCCACGGTCTTTGTGGGGATCGGCCTATTCATGGTGTTTCAGCTTGCTGCGCTGTGGCTGCTCTTTCGCAAGGACGTGGTTCAAGCATTTGTCGGTGACGCGCCGTTCGGGGCGGAAACGCATGCAGTCGATCCGGCAGATCCCGGACCCCTGTCATGACGCGGCACGACCGGGCTCTAGCGACGATCATCGGACACACCTGCGACGTCCGGTTCGGGGCGTCGATCGACAAACGCCAGGGCAATGGTTCGTCGGAATCCTCCGCACGCGTCGAAGGCGTCGCCATGGACGCGGTGGACGACGCATCGCTCTCGAGATGGCCAACTTTTTGACGCACCCGGCTTTCCCATTCCTTTTCAACAGGAAACCTTGGATCATGACCCTAATAGCCATCAGCATCATCATCTACGCCCTTCTGATATTCGGCGTCGTCGCGATACAGGCCGGCTATGCAAGCGTCACGGCGGGGACGGCCTTCGGGTTTTCCAACCGAGACGCCCCGCAACCGGGAATGGGGCCAGCCGGTCGCCGGATCGACCGCACCCTCGGCAACCTCAAGGAAGGTGCCATCATGTATCTTCCGCTGGCGATCACGGCCGTCGCCTTGGACATATCAAATGGCTGGACGTTTTACGCGGCGCTCGCAACGATCCTGTCACGGGTGCTCTATGTGCTGATTTTCCTTGTCGGCATTCAGACGATCAGGACATTTGTCTGGGTCCCGAGTTTTGCCGCCATTCCGGCGATGGCCGTTGGCATAATGGTTGGCCAACCTCTATGAAGATCGAGCAGAGTTCGCGGTATCGACGCATCGAGACCACAGGACGAGAAAGGAAAAGAATGTTCATTTCCAGACTGATCGCGATTCTGGCGCTGTTTGCGGCGCCATCGGTTGCCTTGGCGCAAGATGCCGTGAAGCTGGCCAAGATATTTACCGTTACGGAAGGGGATGCCGGCGTGACGCGCCAGTTTTTCGGCAGGGTCGTCGCAAAGGAAACCGTGGATATCGCGTTCCAGGTCGGTGGTCAGATCGTCGAATTCCCGATCATCGAAGGCAACTTCATCGACAAGGGAACGCTGGTCGCGGGTCTGGATCTCGAGTTGTTCCAGCTGTCACTCGACCAAGCCGTCCTGCAAAGAGAACAGGCGGAGCGGACCTTGCGCCGGCTGGAGCAGTTGCAGGGAAACGTCGTCGCGCAGACCAGCGTGGAAGATGCTGCAACCGCGTTCAATCTGGCCGAAATCGCCGTGCGGCAAGCGGAACGCGCACTGAGCGACGCACGATTGGTCGCACCGTTCGATTCCCTTGTCGCCTCGCGCAGCGTCGCGAACTTCTCGAGCGTCAGTCCGGGCCAGACGATCGCCCGCCTTCACAACATGTCGGAAGTCCGGATCGAGATCGATGCGCCCGAAATCCTGTTTCAGGAGGCCGGACGCGATCCGGATATCGATGTCTGGGCCGAGTTTCCCTTTGCCGACGAGCGCTTTCCGCTGGAGGTGCGCGAATTCAACGCCGAGACG
The DNA here is from genome assembly GCA_049647445.1 of Jannaschia sp. Classification (GTDB taxonomy): domain Bacteria; phylum Pseudomonadota; class Alphaproteobacteria; order Rhodobacterales; family Rhodobacteraceae; genus Jannaschia. The sequence goes on from JBARXR010000227.1 coordinate 11,599, forward strand.
GCAGAAATCGGTCAAACCCTGACGATTACATTCGGCATGCCCCCGCCTGCGGGGATTCCCATCGTTCCGGGATTGTCCGTTCGGGTCTATGTCGAGTTCAGATCGGGCACGCGCCATCCCGAAATTCCGGCATCTGCCGTCTTGACCGAGAATGACGGTGCGACGATCGTCATGCTGTTCAGCCCCAGTGGTGCGGACGAGGGGACCGTTTCAGAGGTCCCCGTCGAAATCGTCCCGACCAATAGCGGCCTGATCCAGGTGGTCAGCGGACTTGCCGCAGGTCAGGAAATCGTGTCCGGCGGTGCCGGCAAGCTGAACCCCGGGGACCGCGTCACGCGGTTCACCGGCTTTGCGGACTGAGCGGCGGAATGAATATCGCCCGCGCCGCAATCGACCGTCCTCTGCTCACTTGGCTGGTGATGCTTATCTGCCTCTTCGGCGGCACCTGGGGGTTCTTCGACCTTGGTCGCCTCGAAGATCCGGCTTTCACGATCAAGACGGCCGTTGTCGTGACCGAATATCCCGGTGCGAGTGCCGAAGAAGTCGCCCGAGAGATATCCGAGCCGCTGGAGTCCGAAATCCAGAAGATGGCCGAGGTCAAGACCATCAGTTCCATGAACCAGCCCGGACTGTCGCTCATCACGATAGACATGCAGGATCGTTTCGATGGCACGGAGTTGCCGCCGATCTGGACCAAGTTGCGCAATCGGGTCGGACAAGCGCGCCTTCCCGACGGCGCGACCCGGCCATTCGTCAATGACGGTTTCGGGGATGTGTTCGGGATCTACTACGCGGTCACGGCCCAAGGCTTCGATGCCGAAGAAATATACGATTTATCGACGTTTCTGAGGCGCGAACTGCTGAGCGTCCCGGGCGTCGCGGATGTCATCACGGCGGGCGTGCCCAACGAGGTCATCTATGTAGAGCCCAACCTTGTCGTCGGAAACAACATCGGCGTCCCGCCACTGGCCTTCCTGTCGGCAATCGCGAACGCGGACAATGTTGTGGATGGTGGTGCATTGCGGAGCGTGGACGGGCGCACGTTGATCCAGGGACCGGATGGAAGCGATACGGTTTCGGAGATTTCGGGCCTGACGATCGGCGTTGCAGGAAATGTCCTGAACCTGATCGACCTGGCGGACGTCTTCCGAAGCCGCGAAGCGAACCCGGATCTTCTGATCCGACACAACGGCGTCGAGGCGTTCACGCTTGGCGTCGCCGGGGTCGCGACCGAGAACATCGTGGATGTCGGCAAACGGGTGGACGCCAAGCTGGCAGAACTGGCGCCGCAGATCCCGCTGGGGGTCGAACTGCAACCGATCTACCAACAGCACATCGTCGTGGAGGAGGCATCGAATGCCTTTCTTCTCAACCTCGTGATGTCGGTCAGTATCGTTGTCGTTGTCCTCGCGTTGTTCATGGGGTGGCGCGCCGCGATCGTCGTGGGCACGACGCTGTTGCTGAACGTCGTCGGCACCCTGTTGTTCATGGCGCTGTTCGGGATCGAGATGGAGCGTATTTCGCTGGGCGCCCTCATCATCGCGATGGGGATGCTGGTCGACAACGCCATTGTCGTCGCCGAGGGCATGCAGGTCGCGATGGGCCGCGGCAAGAATTCGCGCGATGCCGCTGATGATGCCGCGCAGAAGACCCAGATACCACTGTTCGGTGCGACCGTGATCGGGATTATGGCGTTCGCCGGGATCGGCCTGAGCCCCGACGCCACGGGGGAATTCCTGTTCTCGCTTTTCGCTGTGATCTCGATTTCGCTGCTTTTGTCATGGATCCTCGCCCTGACGGTCGCCCCGTTGCTCGGGCATTATTTTTTCAGGCAGGGCGCTGTGGGCGATGCCGATGCCTACGGCGGGCTCCTGTTCCGTATCTACGGGGGGCTGCTGCGGTTCTGCCTGCGGATCTGGTGGCTAGTGATCCCCGCCTTGCTGGCCGTGACGGTGGTGTGTTTTGCGCTTTTCGGACAGGTCAAGCAGCAGTTCTTTCCCGACAGCAACACCCCGCTGTTCTTCGTCCACTACAAGCTGCCGCAGGGGGCTTCGATCCAGGAGACCTCGCTCGATCTGTCGATTTTCGAGACATGGCTTTCCGATCAACCCGAGGTCGTGGCCGCCACGGCGTTTGTCGGGGACGGGGCCTCTCGTTTCATGCTCACCTACTCTGCGGAAGACCCGAACCCGAGCTATGGCCATATCATCGTGCGAACCCAGACGATTGAGACGATCGGGCCGCTCATCGCACGGATGGAGGATTTTGCCGCCCGGGCCGCCCCACAGGGGGAGTTCAGGGCAAAGCGGCTTGCCTTCGGACCCGGTGGCGGAAACCCCATAGAGGTGCGGTTTTCGGGAGCGGATCCGACGGTTCTGCGCAATCTGGCCGACGAGGCCATCGCGCGGATGATGGACGCATCGGAAGATATCATCGCGCCACGGGTCGACTGGCGCGAAATGGAACAGGTGCTGCGCCCGATCTACGCGACCGACCGTGCGCAGGAAGCGGGGATCACGCGAGACGATGTTACGACGACATTGCGTTTTGCGACGGACGGGATCAGCGCGGGCGTCTACCGCGACGGAGAGCGGCAGATCCCGATCGTGCTGCGAACCGATCCGGATGCCGGGCTGTCGTTGACGGATCAGCTTGTCTATTCGGACAGCGCCGGGACTCTCTTGCCGTTCGAACAACTGATCGACGGGTTCGAGTTCGTGTCGCAAAACACGCTCGTTCAGCGGCGGGACCGGCTTTACACCATTACCGCCAGCGCCGATGTGACCAAGGGGCTGACCACCGCACAGGTGCAGGCCGCTATTCAGGCTCCTGTCGAGGCGATGCAGCTGCCGACCGGATACGCGATGGAATGGGGGGGCGAATACGAAAGCTCTCGCGATGCGCAGGCAAGCCTTGCCGGTCAGTTGCCTCTCAGCGGTCTGATCATGGTCCTGATCTCCATTCTTCTATTCAATGCCCTGCGGCAGCCGCTGATCGTCTGGCTGCTCGTTCCCATGTCGGTGAACGGCGTCAGCCTTGCCCTGCTCGGAACGGGGCTTCCGTTTACGTTCACGGCCTTGCTGGGCCTGCTGTCGTTGTCCGGGATGCTGATCAAGAACGGGATCGTGCTGGTCGAGGAGATCGATATCGTCCGCCGAGAGGAACCCATGCTGCCGCTCAAGGACGCGATCGTGACGGCATCCATCTCTCGCCTCAGGCCTGTGATCCTCGCGGCAGCGACGACGATCCTTGGCATGATCCCGTTGATCTGGGATGCCTTCTTTCAATCCATGGCCGTCACCATCATGGGCGGACTTGCATTTGCCTCGATCCTGACCCTGATCGCGGCACCGGTGTTCTACTTCGTGTTTTTCGCTCGAAGCGCGCGCCGGCTGCAGGAAGCCGCGACTTGATCGATCCGCCTGCGCGATGCGGCAGCCCCGGAATATCCGGATAAAAGCCTCGACGCCGGTCCCTTTCAAGCCGTGTTGCCGGGCTGAAAGAGGCCGCGTTGTCCACAATGTGCCGCTTGATTTCATGGACATGGCGGGACTGAAGCAGATCCAGTCCGATTATTTATTCACCACTTGGCTTCAAAAACCTTGGTCGGAGAAACGGGCATGTCTCCCGCCTGACCGAACGGACGTCGAAACTTGTTTTCAACGTCGATATCGTTAGTGGCAATTCGTTCCTAATCCTCCGGGCGCGTGTTCTCATCCCTCGCCTTTTCTGGGATCTTCTGGGCGCTGAAGCGAAGTTCCACCTTCTCGACGCTGCTCATCCAAACATCGATTTGCAGGAATGAAGGCTCAACGAAGCCAGGACGGAGAGCAGCGGACACCGCACCAGATGCGGTCTGGCCCGTTGCTTTTCGCTTGGCCTTGCCTATCGCGTGCTGCGGCTCCGTTCCCCTCGAAGGCGATTGACACAGGACCCAAAGTTTTGGCGGTTTTAAAATTCAAGCCATTGGAAAGACGCCGAAAAATCCGACCGAAACGAAAACGGCGAGGTTCGCCCGAACAGAGACGAAACGCCGTTCAGAGCCCGAAACGGGCCTCGCGCACATTCTCAGAGGTTCGCATGGGGGAGGCAAGCCCTTTGAAAACGCGACAATTTCGGCGCCGTGATAGGCGCCCGTCCGTATTCGCAACAGGGATCATGGCGGACAGACAGGGATTCGAACCCTGGAGACGGTCTCCCGCCTACACACTTTCCAGGCGTGCGCCTTCGACCACTCGGCCACCTGTCCGTTGGCCGTCGTTTATGACAGGGCGGGGGCAGGGTGCAAGACGAAAGCTGGCGGATCTGTGATACGGTGTGTCTTGTGCTTCTCGGCGCATATGGGGAAGCCTTGGTGGAAATACGGGGAGGGTCTTCGATGACGCCGAGAACTGCGCTTATGACCGTCATGTTCGCTTTCGCACTCGCCGCGCCAGCGGCCTCGCAGGAGGTGGCGGATATCTCCGCGCGCCACGGCTGGCGGGTCGTCGAGACGGCAAAATCCTTCGACGACTTGGTCGAAGACACGCGTGCCGCGGCCCCGGCCGGTGGGCTTGCGGTCGTGACGATGGCCGGGCCGACGGACGCCGCCGCGGGACGCGGCATCACGATACCCGGCAATAGGGTCATCGGTCTCTACAACAACGATTTTGCCGTGCGTGTCCTGCGTTTGTCGACGGCGGCGATGATAGAGGCGCCGATCCGTGTCTATGTCACGGAAAACGCCGACGGGACGGCCACCTTGAGCTACAAGCTTCCTTCGACCGTCTTCGCGCCCTACGTGGCGGAAGCGCCGGGTCTCGGCGCCATAGCGACTGAGCTCGATGCCGCCTTCGACAGGGTCGTGGCGGCCGCCACCGAATGATGGGTCAGCAGAGTCCTGAGGCGCGCGGCCTCCGCGTCGAGGGCCGTGTCGGTCCGCGTCACGAGGACCAGGTCGCGCCACGCCTTCAGTGGTGTCAGATGCAGCACACGTCGTGCGCGGTGCAGATCGACCTCGGGCAGGATCGTAGTCCCGACGCCGTCTTCGAGACAGGCCAGGATCGTCTCCACATGGTCGAGGACAAGACGCGGAGCCGCCGAACGCTCCGGGTGATGCTCCAGTTCCGCCGCGATCAAGCGTCCGATGCCCGTGCTCGGCGCGAAGTGCAGGAACGGCAGGTTGTCCGCCCGGGCATTCTTTGGGGCCGCCATGGCGAACCTGTCACGGGCGATCACGGTGTGGCGCAAGCCGCCCGGCGGCACACCCGTCGCCGTGACGATGGCGGCGTCCAACGCCCCGGTCTCGACAAGCGCCTCGAGGCTTTCGGAGAGCCCTGTGCGATAGTCGAAGCGTGCGTCGGGCAGGGCGGTCCGGGCGGCGCGCAGAAATCCGGGTAATAGGCGCGGTCCGGCACTCGCGACGATCCCGATCCGAAAGCGCCCCGTCAGCGGCGTATCGGGGGCGGTCAGGGCGCGCAGCGCAAGTTCGGCGGACAGGACGCCCTCCGCCGCTTCGGACACGCGACGGCCGAGCGGCGTCAGGCGCGGCGGTCGCACGGTGCGATCGAACAACGGGGCCCCGAGGCTGGCCTCCAGCGTCTTCATCTGCATCGATACAGCGGACAGCGTCATATGCAGCCGCTCCGCGGCCTGCCCGAAGGAGCCTAGGCGGGCGATTTCCCGAAGTGTAGCCAGATCGCGGTTCTGCATGTTCATGTATCTTGAAGTTAAAGTCAAAAGTAATTCGATTGTCCTGTAGTAACCCCTGCGTCACCCTCACGGCAAGACTTTCGGAGGGACCCATGACCGATCATTTGAGCCGTGCCATCGCGCTGTTGCCTGTTTTTCGCGACCGTGCGGCAATCTGGGACCGGGAACGCCGGTATTGCCACGACAATCTGGTCGACCTGACCCGCGCGGGATTGATGGGGATGTCGGTCCCCGAGGCGTTCGGCGGTCCGGGCCTGAGCCTTTCGCAGATCGTGCCTATCGTCGAAGCCGTATCTGGCGCCTGCACCCTGACGGGCCGCGTGTTGGTGGAGGGTAACATGGGCGCGCTCAGCGCAGTGATGGCGTTCGGCACCGAGACGCAGAAACGGCGCGCCGCCGATCTTGTCCTTGAGGGGGACAAGCCCGCCATCTGCATCACGGAGCCGGGCGCCGGGTCGGATGCGCAAGGGATGACCACGCGGGCCACGCGGGTGCCGGGGGGCTGGCGTCTTGACGGGGTCAAGCACTGGATCACCGGCGGCGGCGTGTCGAGATTGCACCTCGTGTTCGCGCAGACGGGGCAGGGGATCCGTGGCTTCCTCGCTCTGCCCGGGCGTGGCTTGCGGGTGGCGCGGCTGGAGCGGACGATGGGCCTGTGCGGGATGCCCGAGGCGGAGTTGCGGTTCGAGAACCATTTCGTTCCCGACGACATGGCCCTTCCGGACGCGCGTTTCGGCGACCTGATCGACGCCTACAATACCCAGCGCGTCGGCGCGGCCACGATTGCCCTTGGCGTTGCGGCAGAGGCGGCGCGACTGGCACGTGACTATCTGATGGAGCGGGAACAATTCGGCCGCCCGCTGGCAGATTTCCAGGGCTTGCAATGGATGCTGGCCGACATGGATACGGAACTGGAGGCGGCGCGCCTCCTGATCCGCGACGCAGCTGCGAGCGCTGACCCCTTCCCCGACCGCACGAAGGCAGCGCGGGCCAAGCTGATGACCTCCGAAACGGCGGTGCGGGTCGTGGACCGAGCGCTGCAATGCTTCGGGGCGCGCGGGTACGGCGGCGAGACACCCCTGGAGCGGATGTATCGCGACGTGCGGATGTTCACCATCGGTGGCGGCACCGCACAGGTGCTGCGGACCCAGATCGCCGGTCACGTTCTCGGGAAGAAGCTTTCCCAGCGCGCACCGACCTTTGACGGCCAGAAGAGGAGTGATATGGCTGCCGAATGAGCACCATTCGCGCCGCCGACGCCCTTGCCCGTCGCCTTTTCGCCGCCGGTTGTCGTCGCGCCTTCGGGATGCCGGGCGGCGAGGTGTTGACGCTCGTCGATGCCCTGGAGACGGCGGGGATCGAATTCGTCCTGTGCCACCACGAGAACGCCGCCGGGTTCATGGCCGAGGGCGCGCATCACATCGATGGCGCGCCCGCGATCCTTGTGGCGACCGTGGGGCCGGGTGCGATGAACGGTGTCAATGTCGTCGCGAATGCGCATCAGGACAGGGTGCCGATGATCGTACTGACCGGCTGCGTCGATGCCGACGAGGCCGAAACCTATACGCATCAGGTCCTGGATCATCGCGCCGTCTTTGCCGCCGTGACCAAGGCCACCTTCACGCTGACACCCAAGGCCGCCGCCGTTCAGGCCGACAAGGCCGTGCGCATCGCCACGGGCGGCGCCGGCGGTCGGGCGGGTCCGGTCCATGTCGATGTGCCGATTTCCGTGGCGGATGCGCTTGTCCCGGACACTTACGTCCATCTGCCCGACACGGCGCCCGGTGCCATCGGGGCGGGCGCTCTGGCGACTGCGCGCGACTGGCTTGCCCGGGCGGAGCGTCCCATCATGCTTGCGGGTCTTGACGCCGTTCGGGATGGCGCGGGTCAGGCGATCCGGACATTCTGCGACGCACATGCGGTCCCGCTCGTGACGACCTACAAGGCCAAGGGTTTGCTGCCCGAGGATCACACGCTCGCCCTCGGCGGCGCAGGCCTGTCACCGCTGGCCGACAAGCATCTGCTTCCGCTCTTCCGTCAGGCCGACCTCGTGATCCTTGCGGGCTACGACCCGATCGAGATGCGGACCGGTTGGCGCAATGTCTGGGATCCGGCGGAACAGCATGTGATCGACATCGCTCATGAGGCCAACACCCACGGCATGCACTGCGCCGGGTTGGAGGTCGTGGCCCCGATCGACAAGACCCTCGAGGCGATCGGCACGGGCGTCGCGTCCGGCACGGTCTGGTCCATCGCGGAGACCCGTGCCGCCCTGCATGCGGACTTCGCCGCCGACGACTGGGGGCCGGATGCCGTGGTCGAGGTGTGCCGCGAGACGGCGCCATTGGGCACGATTGCCACGGCGGATTCGGGCGCGCACCGGATCCTCCTGAGCCAGATGTGGGCCTGCGACGGGCCGCGCGGCCTGCTCCAGTCCTCGGGCCTCTGCACGATGGGGTGCGCCCTGCCGCTGGCCATAGGCGCCAAGCGCGCCGCGCCGGACCGACCCGTCATCGCCTTCATGGGCGACGCCGGCTTTCTGATGGTCGCGGGGGAATTGGCCTCGGCCGCTGCGGTTGGTCTTCCTGTCGTGGTGGTGGTCTTCGTCGATCGCTCGCTCGCGCTGATCGAACTGAAGCAGCGACAGCGACAGATGCGGAACGCCGGAGTCGATTTCGGCCACCACGACTACGCGGCCATCGCCCGCGCCTTCGGTGGAAACGGTGCAACCGTCGCCGACCGCGACGGTTTGCGGCGTGCTTTGGCCGAGGCGCTGTCCGCGGATACCTTCACCGTGATCGCCGCAGAGATCGACAGGAGAGCCTATGACGGACGTATCTAGCGCGACGGACGCTTCCGGCGCGCCCCGCGGTCCGCTGCATGGCGTGCGGATCCTCGACCTCAGCCGTATTCTCGCGGGCCCGACCTGCACACAACTTCTGGGGGATCTGGGGGCCACCGTGCTGAAGGTCGAGAACCCGGGAACGGACGGCGACGACACCCGTCAGTGGGGTCCACCATATGTAAAGGACGGCCTCAAAGATACTGATTTATCAGCATACTTCATGTGCGCCAACCGCAATAAGCTGTCGGTCGCCATCGACATCGCGACGCTCGACGGACAGGCCGTGATCCGGCGTCTGGCCGGCCTCGCGGATATCGTCATCGAGAACTTCAAGCCGGGCGGTCTTACAAAATACGGGCTGGATCACGCAAGCCTCAGGGCCGAGTTTCCCAAACTCGTCTACTGTTCCATCTCGGGCTATGGGCAGACCGGCCCGAACGCCTCCAAGCCGGGATACGACCTGATGGCGCAGGGGTTCGGCGGCATCATGTCCCTGACCGGCGACCCCGAGGGCCAGCCGATGAAAGTCGGCGTAGGCATCGCGGACGTCATGTGCGGGATGTACGCCACCGTCGGTATCCTTGCGGCCCTGCGCCACGCGGAAGCCACGGGCGAGGGACAGCACATCGATGTCGCCCTGGTCGACAGCCAGATCGCCTGGACGATCAACGAGGGCGTCAACACGCGGCTGTCTGGCGAAGCGCCCGTGCGACGCGGCAACGGCCATCCGAATATCGTGCCCTACGGTGTCTACGCCACGGCCGACGGACATGTGATCGTCGCCGTGGGCAACGACAGCCAGTTCAGGCGCTTCGTCGGATGCTTCGGCCTTGCCCCGCTTGCAGACGATCCGCGGTTCGCCACCAACCCCGCGCGCCTGATCCACCGTGACGCTTTGGCCGAGTATCTTGTGCCCGCGCTCGGGGCGCGGACAACGGCGCAGATCATCTCGGCCATGGAAGCGGCCAAGGTGCCCGTGGGTCCGGTCCAGACCCTTCCGGAGGTCTTTGCCAGTGAACAGGTCGCGGCCCGTGACATGGCTCTCGACATGACCGACGGCGATCTGCACCTGCCCCTGATCGGCAATCCGCTGAAATTCTCCCGTACGCCCGTTACATACCGGCACCCGCCGCCGAGATTCGGTGCGGACTCCGACCTTTTGGCCAAGGAAGATCCCTTCGAGATCGATTGACCGACAGGTGTCGCGCGAAGTCTTGCCCAGAAACACGCCCGGGTCGGCGGAAGTCCGATCACCGCGTCTGACGAGCCGTCACGTGTCTGTTACGCGCACGTCACGCCTGTAGGCAGCAAGCCTTGCTGGCGCTAAGGCGGATGGGCCACTCCCCGGCGATGCTGGAGCCGTTATGACCCTCTATGACATATTCGAACAACCGGTGACGCTGACCGACCCGAAGGCTGTTTCGGAATGGGACGCTATGTGTCTTGCGTTTCTTGCGCACGGTGCGGCGACGCCCGTTCACCTCGGCAACCTGATGAAACTGGCGCCAGAGTATGCTGCCGGACATGCCATCAAGGGTCTGTTCTATGCGCTGCTTGGCCGCCGGGAACTGATGGCCGAGGCCGAGGCAGCCTGTGCCGAGGCCCTGTCGCTGGAGCCGGGAAACGCGCGAGAGGTTCGGCTGTGTCGAGCCTTGCAGGCCGTTCTTGCCGGAAATCCGAGCGATGCCATCGCGGCCCTCGAAGATGTATTGGCGAAAGCGCCCGGAGATACGCTCGTGATGAAGCTGAGCCATGCCCTGCGCTTCGTCATAGGCGACGGCAAGGGGATGCGCGCCTCGGTCGAGCGGGTGCTGCCTGCCCACCCGGAGGACCATGCGGGGTTTGGATATCTTCTTGGGTGTCACGCCTTCGCACTTGAAGAGACGGGCGACTACGTCGCTGCCGCCCGGACCGGACGTGCGGCGCTGATCCATGCGCCCGACGCTGCCTGGGGCCTCCATGCGGTGGCCCACGTCCACGACATGACGGCGGACGCGCCGGGGGGACTGGAGTGGCTGACGGGACGCGAGGCGGCTTGGGCGCATTGCAACAACTTCCGGTTTCACGTCTGGTGGCACAAGGCCCTGATGCTGTTGGATCTCGGACGCCACGCGGACGCCTTGACGCTCTACGACGCCGAAATCCGGCGCGACAAGACCGACGATTACCGCGACATCTCCAATGCGACCTCGCTTCTGTCGCGACTTGAACTCGAAGGTGTCGATGTCGGGAGCCGTTGGGAAGAGCTGGCGGACCTGTCGGAGCGTCGGGCCGAAGACGGGTGTCTGATCTTCGCCGATCTGCACTACCTGCTGGCCCTTACCGGCGACAATCGGGACGCCGCCGTGCAGCGCATGTTGTCGCGCCTCGCCCGCGATGCCGAAACGGCATCGAGCGAGGTTGACGGTCGGATGGCCGTGCCGGGTCTTGCCGCCGCCCGGGGCCTCGAAGCGTTCGGTGACGGGCGATACGCGGAGGCCTTCGCCGCGCTCGTTGCCGCCCGTCCACAGATGCAGGGGGCCGGCGGCAGTCATGCGCAACGCGATGTGTTCGAGCGGCTGACCATCGATGCGGGCCTACGGGCCGGACGGATTACCGATGCCGAGCGGATACTTGCCGATCGGACCGCCCGTCGCGGCGGTTTCGAGGACGGTTACGCGGCGGCGCGGCGTGAATTGATTGCGGGTGCAGCAAATGACACTTGCCCCCGAGAGGCGAGAGCATAGAACATCCAAAGCTCTCAGAATGATATCATGACCGTAACGTCCACGGATACACCCTTTTCGACGGCTTCCTCGGTCGCGCGCGCCGTCCCCGCGGCATCCGTGCGCGATCCGCGGCTGGACTTCTTTCGCGGTATCGCGATGTTCATCATCCTGCTCGCGCATACGCCCGGCAATGCCTGGACGCTGTGGATCCCCGCTCGATGGGGGTTTTCGGATGCGACGGAGATTTTCGTCTTCTGTTCCGGCATGGCGTCGGCCATCGCGTTCGGGCGCACCTTTGACAGGGGTTGGGGCCTCGGGGCCGCGCGCGTGGGGTTCCGCGTCTGGCAAATTTACTGGACGCATCTGTGCATGTTCCTCGTCATCGCCACGATGCTCGCCGGACTCGACGCGACCGGTTGGCACCCGGACCGGCTTTATGTCGGTTCGCTGAACCTGACGCGTTTCTTCTCCGACCCGGCAGAGCAATTGATCGGGCTGATGACCCTGACCTATGTGCCCAATTATTTCGACATCCTGCCCATGTATATGGCGGTGCTGGTTCTCATGCCGCTTTATGTCCTGCTGGCACGTGTCTCGCTGCCTGCGCTTGGCGCGCTTGTGGTGCTCGTCTGGCTGATGGCGCAGGACGGGCTGATGACCTGGACCGGGCTTGGGCATCTGCACCTCGCATTCCCGGCCGAGCCTTGGTCTGACCGCACATGGTTCTTCAACCCCTTCGGCTGGCAGCTTCTGTTCTTCACCGGCTTTGCCTTCATGCGCGGCTGGATCCCTGCGCCGCCGGTCAGGCCATGGCTTCTCGGTCTGACCATCGCGATCCTGATCGTGTCTTTCTTTCTGTCTTCGATGGGGTTCCGCCTGTTTCAGACCGATCTGGTCAAGGGCATCTACGTCGCACTCACCGGTTGCACCGAGACGGGTTTCGGCAACTGCAACCCCGTGTTCGACTGGCGGCAGAACAACAAGGTCTGGTTCGACAAGTCCGACCACTCGATCCTGCACTACGTGCATTTCCTGAGTCTTGCTTACCTGTGCTGGGTCGCTGCGGGCAAAGGGGGCAGCCGACTGATCGCGCGGGGGACCGGCCTTGGCGCGCGGGTCTGGGACGAGACGGTCGTCATCGTCATGAAAGTCGGACAGCAAAGCCTCGCGGTTTTCGTCTTCTCCATGGTTCTTGCACGGATAAACGGATACCTCCTCGATGCAATCGGTCGATCGGCGGGCACCTGGGCGCTGGTGAACCTCACGGGCTTCGGTCTGCTGATCGCCTGTGCCTACGGCGCGGGATGGTTCAAGTCTCAACCTTGGAAGGCCAAGAGATGAACCGCCGCGCGTTCCTTCTGACTTCTGTGGCCCTTATCGGACTTCCGGCACTGGCCGACATGCCCCGATTCTTGTCGTCGGTGCCGTTCGGTGCGGACACGGTCCGCGAGCTTGCGCGCGAGCGCGCATCCCGACCGTTCGAGCTGCGTCCCGAGGTCCCGTCGGAATGGCGCGATCTGACTTATGACCAGTATCGCAAGATCTGGTTCAACACATCGAGGGCGCTCTGGGAAGGGACCGACCTGCCGTTCCGTCTCGACCTGTTCCATCCGGGACTGTATTTCCCCCGCGCGGTCGAGGTGGACGTGGTGCGTGACGATACGGCCAACCGTCTTGCCTTCGACTATGCGCTCTTCGACAGAACCGACGACGCGCCTGAATTGCCTTTGGACGAGACGATGGGCTATTCCGGCCTGCGGCTGCGCCACAAGTTTCCGGGCGAGGAAAACCAGCGTGAGTTCGCCGTTTTTCAGGGGGCCAGCTATTTCCGCGCCATCGGCGCGGCGCAAAATTACGGCCTTTCGGCGCGCGGCCTTGCCCTGAGGACCGGCGACCCCGAAGGCGAGGAATTTCCCGAGTTCACGCGGCTTTGGGTCGAGGAACCGGTTATGGGAGACGACGTGATCGTCCTGCATGCCCTTCTCGATGGCCCCTCGGTGACCGGGGCGTACCGCTTCGTGATCCGCCCCGGCGATGCCTGCGAGATGGAGGTGGAGGCCACGCTTTTCCCGCGCGTCGATCTGGACCATGTCGGTATCGCGCCGCTCACGTCGATGTTCCTCTATGATGAGACCAACCGGCCCCGCTTCGACGATTTCCGGCCCGCGATCCACGACAGCGACGGACTGCTGATCTGGAACGGCATGGGCGAGATGATCTGGCGACCGCTGGCAAATCCGGTAGCGCTTCAGGTCAGCAGTTTCGTCGATGACGCGCCCCGGGGGTTCGGCCTGATGCAGCGCGCCGACAGGCTGTCCGATTTCGCCGACCTCGAGGCGAATTACCACCTGCGCCCGTCGCTCTGGATCACGCCGGGCGGGGATTGGGGGCAGGGTGTCGTGCGCCTCGTGGAAATCCCGTCAGACAAGGAGATCTATGACAACATCGTCGCCTACTGGCGGCCGCGCGACCCGATCCCGGCGGGGTCGGAAGCACAATTTTCTTATCGCATGACGTGGGGCGCGTCGGCTCCGCAACGGCGCGACGTGGCCGCTGTCCTGAACACCCACATGGGGCGCAATTTCAACCGCGACCGATGGCTGGCCGCGATCGATTTCGCCCCCCATCCCGCCTTCGACGGAGAGCTTTCGGAAATCACGTCTCAGGTTTCGTCGGGCAGTGCGGAGGTGTCGGAGGGCGTTTTGCAACGCAACCCGGAAACCGGAGGGGTCCGGTTGGCGTTCACCTTCGATCCGGGCGATCGGCAAGCCGCCGAAATGCGCGCCCAGTTGCGAAAAGACGGAGCTACCGTGTCCGAAGTCTGGCTATACCGATGGACGTCCGCATGACGTCGCAGGCCCCCCTGTCGTCCATGCCGGTCGAGGCCCCCTTGGCGCACCCGCGCCAGGACCTCGGCAGGACGTTTCGTGACGTCGGCGCGCCGCGTCCGGTTCGCGATGCAAGCGCCGCTTACTGGCGTGCCGTGGTTTTCCTGCCCGCCTTCGTGGCGACGGCGGCCCTTCTGTGGGGGTTCCTCGCGTGGTTCGCAACCGACGGCACGACATGGGGCGAGGCGGTTCTCGCCGTGCTGATCGGGATCGGCTTCTTCTGGATCGCGTTGACCTTCGTCACGGTTCTCGGCGGTGCCCTTTCGATGACCCGGCGTCCCGCGCCGACGCCGGACGTCGGGCCGCGAACGCCGCTCGACGTGGCTCTGCTCGTGCCTGTCTACGAGGAAGCGCCCTGGGACGTGTTCGGAAACGCCGCCGCCATGCTCGAGGCACTGGCCGCCGCGCGGGGTCCGCACCGCTATGCGCTCTATATCCTGTCTGACACCCGCGACCCCACCCGCGCATCGCAGGAAGAGGCCGCGTATGATGCCCTGCGCGCGCGCCTGCCCGATGCCGCTATCTGGTATCGCCGGCGCATCGAGAACACCGACCGCAAGGTCGGCAACCTTGCGCAATGGGTGACGACCTGGGGCGGGGCGCACGACGCGATGCTGGTGCTCGATGCCGACAGTCTGATGTCCGCGCGAGCCATCGGAGCGCTGTCGGATGCCCTGTCGCGAGACCCGGGCGCGGGCCTGATCCAGTCGTTCCCGCAACTGATCGGCGCACGCACCCTGTTTGCGCGCAGCCAGCAATTCGCCAATGCCGTTTACGGCGTGGCGCTGGCCGAGGGCCTCGCCCGCTGGACCGGGCGCGAAGGCAATTACTGGGGCCACAACGCCATCATTCGCATCGCTGCTTTTGCCGCAAGCGCGGGCCTGCCGCACATGCGCGGGATACGCGGTGGCGACCAGCTGATCCTGTCCCATGATTTCGTCGAGGCCGGGCTTCTGCGCCGGGCCGGTTGGTCCGTGCGGTTCCTGCCGCGCGTTCAGGGCAGCTATGAGGAAACGCCCCCGTCCCTGATCGACCACGTGTTGCGTGACCGACGCTGGTGCCGCGGCAACCTCCAACATCTGGGCCTGCTGGGAACCCGCGGCCTCCATGCTCTGTCGCGATTCCACATGTTCCACGGGGCCGTGGGCTATCTGCTGTCGCCCCTGTGGTTCCTGCTGCTGGCGCTCTGGGCGGCTATCGGCGTGACCGAGGACCGGTCCGTCATCAACTATTTCTCACCCGAGAACCCGACGATGCCGAACTGGCCCGAGATATCCCCGGTCAACCATGTCTGGCTGATGCTGGTCCTGTATGGCTTGTTGCTTGCGCCCAAGCTGATCGGCGCCGCTGCCCTTGTGATTGCCGGCACACCGATGGCGCGTCTGGGCGGGGCAGGGCGTTTCGGGGCCTCGCTTCTCGTCGAGATTGCGCTCTCGATCGCCTATGCCCCGATTCTGATGGTGCAGCAGACCTCCGCCGTCATGACGGCCCTGCTTGGCAGACGCCTCGACTGGACGCCGCAGTCCCGCAGCGGCGGGCGCTATGGCTGGGCCGTGCTGGCCCGGTTTCATGCGGTCGAGACGCTGCTGGGCGTCGTGTTGGCGATCGGGATCGCGACCGGGTTCGTTTCCGTCTGGCTGTTGCCGGTAATGGCAAGCCTGCTTCTAGCCGTGCCGCTGTCCTACGTTTCGGCGCTGCCGTTGCCGGGAACCCTCGCGACGCCGCAGGAGACGCGCGCGCCGCTGGTCGCAACCCGGGCGGCGCGTTGGCGCACGGAGTTGCGGGCGAAGGTCACTGGATTGGTGCTGCCCGCCGAATAAGGATCAATCCTCCCCTGATCCGGCTTCCTCCGGGCCTGCGGTAACGGCTTCGAACCAGTCCAGAGCCATATCCGCCCAGCCCTCGGGCACGCCGTGGCCGCCGGGAAACAACGCAAACTCCAACGCGGAGCCGGGCATGCAATCCCAATGCCGCCGCTCGAACTGGCCGGTTGTGTCAAAACCGTCGGGATCTGGCCACGTGCACCCGTTCGCGGTGCGCCAGATGCCCAGGCCTTCGAAGATATCTCCTTGCAACCATTGCCCCGACCTGAGCGGTCGTCCTTCGAGCGGCACGGTCGTGTCACGGAACCCGTGGGTGTGCAGCAGCTTGACGGGACCCGCGCAGCTTTCCGGATGGGGCCGCCAGAATCCGCCCGACACCGGCGCATAGGCTGGAAAGGCATCTGGCGTGTCGCAGGCAAGGTAATAGACCATGAATGCGCCGGCCGAAAATCCCGCCAGCATGACCCGCCCCGCATCGATGTCGAAGCGCGCCGCGGCGTCCGCGACGACTTCGGCAAAGAACGCGGCTTCGTCGCGCCGCTTTTCCCGCTGATCGAGCGGCAGGAAAGACCAGATGCCGCCTGTCCGGCCCGGCTGCCAAGGCAATCCGTCGGGGGCGATCACGGCATATCCGCGCTCGGTGATCGCGTCGACCGTTCCGGTCATGCCCAGCGTGCCGCGCCCCGTGCCGCCCGCGCCATGCAGAAACAGCACGGCCGGGGCGTCCGTCGTATCGCCTGCTGGCAGGGCGACACGATAGGTGCCCATCGGCACCTCGCAGGCCGGTCCCTCCCGTCCGCATTCCTGCGCGGCGCCGGGGCCCGCGACAAGGCAGGCAAGCGCTGCTGCAAGGGTTGCCGCCCTCATGGCTGCACCACCGGCAGATCGCGCGCCAGCCAGCCCGGCCCCGCGGCCGATCCCAGCATTCCTTCCGCAACGTCGATGATGCGGGTGAAGCCCGCTTCGGCCAGTCGCGCGCTCATCCGGTCGGACCGTACGCCGCGCGCGCAGATCAGGCCGACCGGCGTGTCGGTCCGACCGCCCGTGATCGCGGACAGGGCCGGGATGAAATCGTCCCGACGCATGTCCAGGGGATGCGCGCCCTCCGCCACGCCGGTCTCGATCCATTCATCGGGGCGGCGGATATCGATGAGGACCATCTCGCCCGCCCGCACCGCTTCGAGCGCCGCGTCCGGCGAGATCTGCTCGCCGGCAAAGCGGTCGCGCCGCATGAAAGCGAACCCGCCCGCAGCGGCTGCGGCAAAGAGGGCACCGCCGCCCAGAAGCACGGCCCGGCGGGATGGCCGGTGGATAGCATTGGATTGCATCATCGGCACAGCCCTCCGTCCCGTTGCAGATACGATGGTTCACCGCGCGTCCCAAGTCACGTTCAGGTGTGTCCGCCGCAACCCCTCCGCGGCGACATCGATCCGTCGAGCCCGGAGATGAAATCGTCTGTTGCACCTCGGGAAAGCAGCGCGTTTGATACGTGGGAATTCACCAGACACCTCACCCCGGAAGCCCTCAGCCATCAGGAAACCGCCATGCCGATCCGCAACCGTTTCGCCGAATTGCACCCCGAAATAACCGCTTGGCGGCGCGACCTACATGAAAATCCGGAACTGCTCTACGAGACGCACCGCACCGCTGCCACCGTTGCGGAGAAACTGCGCGCGTTCGGTTGCGACGAGGTCGTCGAAGGCGTCGGCCGAACGGGTGTCGTCGGGGTGATCCACGGCAAGGGCGGCGCCGGGGGGCGCACCATCGGATTGCGCGCCGATATGGACGCGCTTCCGATCCTCGAGGCGACGGGTGCCGCCCATGCTTCCAGAACCCCGGGCAAGATGCATGCCTGCGGCCACGACGGGCACACCGCGATGCTGCTCGGAGCTGCGCAGTATCTGGCCGAGACCCGAAACTTCGACGGCACCGTAGCGGTGGTGTTCCAACCCGCCGAGGAGGGGGGCGCGGGGGCCGAGGCCATGGTTCAGGACGGGTTGATCGACCGGTTCAACATCTCGGAAATCTACGGGTTGCACAATTCGCCCCTGCTCGGCTTCGGGGAATTCGCGATCCGCCCCGGTCCGTTCTATGCCGCCGTCGACAGCTTTGCGATCAAGGTGCACGGCAAGGGTGGGCACGCGGCCCGCCCCAACAACACTGTGGACACGACGCTGACCGCGTCGGCCATCGTCATGGCGCTGCAATCCATCGTTTCGCGCAACACGGATCCGCAGCAGCCGCTGGTCGTTTCCGTCACATCCTTCCGGACCGAAACCGAAGCATTCAATGTCATTCCCGAATATGCAACGCTGCGCGGCACGGTCCGCAGCTTCGACATGGATGTGCGGGCCGAGACCCTGCGCCGGATCGAAGCCGTCGCGACCCTGACGGCGCAGAGCTATGGCGCGACGGCCGACCTCGTGATGGAGGAGGAGCCGTATCCGGTCATGAGCAACCACGCCGCCGAAACCGACCATTGCGCAAACGCCGCCCGCGCGGTCGCGGGAGCCTGCAATACCGAGGCGCCCCGGACCACGGGGGGCGAGGACTTTGCCTACATGCTCGAGGCCTGTCCCGGTGCCTATATCCAGCTTGGCATCGGCAAGGGGCCGGGCCTGCATCATCCAGAATACGACTTCAACGACGAGGTGATCCCCATCGGCTGCTCCTACTGGGTCGCCCTGGCCGAGGCCCGGCTGTCGGCCTGACGGACGCCGCGCGCCGCACCGACCGGGACGCAGCTAAAATACTAGCCGTCCAGTTGCCCCCGCGACTGCTGTTGCATACGGTCGGGCAAACAGTTGGGGGGTCCGCATGGGCAGGCGAGTGATCGCGATCGGGGAATGCATGCTGGAACTGTCGCCGGCCGAGCCGGACCATTTCAAGGCGAGCTTCGCGGGCGATACGTTCAACACGGCGTGGTACCTTCAGGCGCTCGCCGTCCCGGACCTCGAGATCGGCTACCTCTCTGCCGTGGGCGACGACGACCCCTCTCGCCGGATGCGGGCCTTCATGCGCGACGTGGGGATAACGCCGCATCTGGCGGAACGGACAGGCGGGCATGTCGGTCTCTACATGATCACGCTGAACGCCGGAGAGCGCAGCTTTTCCTACTGGCGCGACACCTCGGCCGCGCGCAGCCTCGCCGACGATCTGGCTGACTTGCCGGGGCTCGTGTCCGGTGATGTCGCGTTCTTCTCGGGCATCACACTCGCCATCTTGCCGCACGAGGGGCGCCAACGACTGCTCGGGGTTCTTGCCACCGCGCGGTCGCGTGGCATCCGGATCGTATTCGATCCCAACCTGCGCCCACGCCTTTGGCCCGATGCGGCCACGATGCGCCACTGGATCACCGAAGGCGCAAAGGTCGCGGATATCGCGCTGCCATCGTTCGAGGACGAGGCATCGGCTTTCGGCGACCCGGACAAGGCTGCGACGGCGCAACGCTATGCCGATGGCGGCTGCACTATTGTGGTGGTCAAGGACGGGCCGGGCGCGGTGTTGATCAGGCAGGCGTCGGGCGATGTGAGCGTGCATCCCGAACCGGTCCGAAACGTCGTTGACACCACGGCGGCGGGCGATGCGTTCAACGCAGGCTTCCTTGCGGGCCTGTTGCGCGGGCATGACGTGGCGACGGCTGCCCGGGCGGCCTGCGCCCTGTCAGCACGTGTCATCGGCATGCGCGGGGCCTTGGTCGACCTGTCCTGACAGGGTCGAAAGAGGTTCCCGGTCAACTCATCCATTGGCCGCCATCGACGTTATAGGTCTGCGACACGATGTAATCGCTTTCGGATGAGGCGAGGAATATGGCCATCCCGCTCAGGTCGCCCGGAACGGCGAAGCGTCCGGCCGGGACGCTCGCCTCCACTTCCGCCTTTTTCTGTCCAGGGACTTTGCCTTCCAGCTTCGCGAACATGGCATCGACGTGCACCCAATGCTCACCGTCGACGACTCCGGGTGCGATGGCGTTCACGTTTATCCCGTGCCGGATCAGGTTCAGGCCAGCCGACTGAGTCATCGAAATGACCGCTGCCTTGGTCGAGCAATAGACGAGCACGAGGCTTTCGCCCCGGCGTCCTGCCTGGCTTGCCATGTTGATGATCTTGCCGCCTTGGCCCTGCGCGATCATCTGGCGCGCGGCGGCCTGCATCATGAACAATGTCCCCGCGACATTCACGGCATAAAGGCGGTCATAGCTTGCGCGCGTGATGTCCACGGTTTCCGCAGCGTCGAACAGCGCCGCGTTGTTGACGAGGATATCAAGCTTTCCCGCACGGGCGACAACCGTCGCGATGGCGGCATCAATGCTGTCCTGACGCGTGACGTCGAGCTTGACGGCGTAGGCGGCATCCCCGATCGAGGCCGCCGTGGTTGTGGCGGCATCGAGATCGATATCACCGATGGCGACGGTCGCGCCCTCGGCGACATAGGCTTCGGCGAAACCCCTGCCGATGCCGCGCGCGGCTCCGGTGATCAGGGCGGATTTTCCAGTCAGGCGTTTCATGCGGTCGCTCGATCCGTTCTAGGAAGGTTGGCAATACCCATGTCCGGCCTTTGCATTCTGGGCAAGTCCCGGCGTCTCCGGGGGCTGTTACAAAACCTTCTCGAAACTGTCGCAATCCTTTTGCCTCATCCCGACAAAAGTCTTCGGACTGCTGTGGGGTTGGGGACGATATGCTGACGATCGAAGGTGTGACGAAGCGGTTCGGCGCCGCTACGGCTGTTGATGCGGTCAGTTTGAAGGTCGAGCGTCCCGGAATGATCGGCATCATAGGTCGGTCCGGTGCCGGAAAGTCGACGCTTCTGCGCATGCTGAACCTGCTGGAACGTCCGACCGAGGGACGGGTCATGTTCCGCGACCGGGAGGTGACTGCGCTTCGCGGTGCACAGGCCCGCGCCTGGAACGCGGATTGCGCGATGATCTTTCAACAGTTCAATCTTGTCCCCCGCATGGACGTGGTATCGAACGTCCTGCATGGCACGCTGAACCGGCGCGGCACGTTGCGCGCGCTGTTCGCACTCTGGCCGCAGGCCGACGTTCACCGCGCCATCGACATCCTCGACCGCCTCGGGATCGCCGAACACGCCCCCAAGCGCGCCGAGGCGCTGTCGGGTGGCCAGCAACAGCGTGTCGCCATCGCGCGGGCGCTCATGCAGGACCCGCAGGTCATCCTTGCCGACGAGCCCATAGCCTCGCTTGACCCGATGAACGCGCAGGTGGTCATGCAAAGCCTGCGCGACATCCATGAGACGGACGGGCGCACCATCATCTGCAACCTCCACACGCTCGATACCGCGCGGCGCTATTGCGACCGCGTGATCGGGATGCGCGACGGGCGCGTCGTGTTCGATGGGACGCCCGAACAGCTCACCACCGGCGTAGCGCGCGACATTTACGGTGCGGGCGCGGACTTTTCCGAAGCCGCGACCTCAACCGAAATCCGAGACACCGAAACCGCGACCGAGGCCTTGAAGCACAAGGCCAAAGCTGCCGTTTGACGTGTGAACCCGCCCCGACCGGGGCATTCCACATTTTGGGGAGAGACCCATGACCAAGATCCTTTTGGCACTTGCCGCAACCACCGCGATGACCGGCGCCGCCATGGCACAGGAAGCCATCACCCAGTTCAACATCGGCGTTCTGGGCGGCGAGAACGCGCAGGACCGCCTGACGGCCAACACCTGTCTTGCCAACTATGCTTCCGAGGCGCTCGGCGGCATCGACGTCAACATCTTCACACCCGCCGACTACAACGGCGTGATCCAGGGCCTTCTGGGCGGGACGCTCGATATGGCCTGGCTGGGCGCCTCGTCCTATGCCGCTATCTATCTGCAGGACCCCGAGGCGGTCGAGCCCGTCCTCGTCAAGACCAACCTCGACGGCTCCTTTTCCTACTTCTCAATCGGGTTCGCGCGCGCCGACAGCGGCATCACCTCGCTCGAGGACATGCAGGGCAAGTCGTTCGGTTTCGGTGACCCGAACTCCACCTCGGGCTATCTGATCCCCTCCGTCGAGATCCCCCAGCAGACGGGTGGAACGATGGAATCCGGCGAATATTTCGGTGAGGTCAAGTTCACCGGCGGGCACGAGCAGACCATCGTCGCGGTCGCCAACGGCGACGTCGACGGCGGCGTGACCTGGGCCGATGGCCTTGGCAACTGGGAAGACGGCTACAACTCGGGCGCCCTGCGTCGCGCCTCGGATGCGGGTATCGTCGACATGAACGACATCGTCGAGATCTGGCGCTCCAACCCGATCCCGGAAGGCCCGATCGTCCTGCGCACCTCGCTGCCCGATGACGTCAAGGCCACGATGACCGAACTGGTCGCAAACCTGCACGAGACCGATCAGGATTGTGCCTATGGCGTGGCCGCCGGTGAGACGGCGGGCTTCCAGCCGATCACCCACGACGCCTACACGACCATCGTCGAAGTGCGTAAGCGCGAAATCGGCGGCTGACCGATATCGGGGAAGGGGGCTCCGCCGGGGCCTCCTTTCCCTCGCACGCGCACCCGCGACGATGCGCCGAGGGTGGGATCGGTCGATCCCGTCCGCCTCTTACGGGACATGGTGATGACCGCGACACTGACAGACATTCGCGCCTCCTACACGGCCGAGCTGCGGACCAAGCGGCTCTGGTCCGGAACGGGTCTTCTGATCTTCGTGCTGCTGCTGGTTGCGGGGTTCCTGACGGCCAACGACCGCAACGCGGGCGGCTTTCTTCAGGGCTTTCCCAACATCCTCGCCTTTCCGGCCGATGTCGTCTCCGAGGCGATAGAGCGGGCCGACGAACTGCCGGGGTTTCTCATCGAATTCCTGCCCTCGCTGATCGAGACCGTGAACATCGCCGCCGCCGCCACGCTGATAGGTGCGGTCGTGGGCGCGGCGCTGGCGTTCTTCGTGACGCGCGGGCTGGCCCCGGCGGTCTGGGCGATCGCACCGATCCGGCGGCTTCTGGATATCCTGCGCGCGATTCCGGAAATCGTAATCGCCCTCGTCCTGATCTTCGTCCTCGGGGGCGGGCCGGTGCCCGCGATGATCGCGATCGCGCTGCACACGATGGGTGCCCTCGGGAAGCTGTTCTCGGAGGTGGCCGAGAACGCGCCTCTGGGATCGGTCGAGGGCCTGAGGTCGGTCGGGGCCTCCTGGGGACAACGCATGATCTTCGGGGTTCTGCCGCAGGTCGCGCCGAACTGGCTCAGCTATGCGCTGCTGCGGTTCGAGATCAATATCCGCGCCTCCGCCATCCTCGGCTTCGTGGGGGCGGGCGGCATCGGCTATGACCTGCGCAACATGATGTCCTGGGGGCCGGGACGCTTTGCCGAAGCGGCGGCCATCTTCATCCTTCTCTTCGGCACCATCGTGCTGGTCGACCAGATCGGCGGAATGATCCGCGAACGCCTGACCAAGGGGGCAGCCCTGTGACCGATGCAACCATCGACCGCTCCGGCCTCTATGCCAGCACCGACACCCGGTTCGCCCGGGCACGCCTTGTCCTGATCGGTCTGCCCCTGCTGCTGCTCGCCTATCTCGTCTATATTTTCTTCGCGTTCAACGGACCGGGGCTGATCCGCTCTGCCGATGGCGAAAACGGCAAGATCCTTCTGGCCGACATGGTGAGCCACAAGGTCCATGTCTCCCGAGACAACCGCGACGGCAGCGTCGAGGTCGCGATCGAGGGAGAGCGCAAGGGCCGGTATCCGGAGGGCGAGGCGCCCGACTGGGTCTCCCTGGGCGAGGCCACCGTGATCGACCTCGGGGGTGGCCACGTCGTGACGTATGGCGCCGACAATCTGACGACGTATGACGTGCCGGGCTACGGCACGATACGGGCGCAGCCGGGATCGAACGGCGTGCAGGCCGTTCTGCCGGACGGCCCGGTCCCCGACTGGATCAGCGCCAGCCGGAACCGCATCGTCGCCGACACCGAGGCGGGGCGCTTCATCGTCACCCGCAACCGGACCGAGGTCTTCCGCTATTTCGCGGGCTGGGAGCTGTTTTTCTTCACCCTCGACAGCCCATTCCACGGCATGGGCGTCGGCGCCGTGACCGCCGCCGCTTTCGCCGGTCAGGCGGGGGAGATCTGGCAGGATTTCTGGACCAACGACATGTGGCGGCACGGCGAGGTCGCCTGGGCCATCTTCGAGACCGTTCTGATGGCCTTCCTCGGAACCGCGGGGGCGGCGATCTTCGCCCTGCCGCTGTCGTTCCTTGCCGCGCGGGGCTTTTCGCCGCTCGCGCCGGTGCGCTTCCTGTCGCGCCGGGTCTTCGACTTTCTGCGCGGCGTGGACGGGTTGATCTGGACCATCGTCCTCAGCCGCGCCTTCGGTCCGGGTCCGATGACGGGGACGCTGGCGATCCTGCTGACGGATACCGGCAGCTTCGGAAAGCTGTTCTCCGAAGCGCTCGAAAATGTCGATCGCCGCCAGATTGAAGGCGTCCGCTCGACCGGGGCAGGGGCGCTTCTGCGCGCCCGGTTCGGCGTCATCCCGCAGCTTTTGCCGGTGCTGCTCGCGCAGGTCCTCTACTATCTCGAGTCGAACACCCGCTCGGCCACCGTCATTGGTGCGATCACCGGCGGTGGCATCGGCCTTTTGCTCACGCAGGCGATCATCACCCAGAAGGACTGGGAAGAGGTCACTTATTATATCGTCCTCGTCGTCCTGATGGTGTTCGCGATGGACAGCCTGTCGGGTTGGCTGCGGCGCCGTCTGATCCGCGGCTAGGATTTGGCGGTGTGCCTGCCGTCATGTGCCCCGAACAACACCGACGATCGTCCAACCCCGGATCAGCCAGATGCCACGCCTCAGTCCCGATACGCCTTTCCTTCATCCCGAGACCGACATCACCGAAGACTGCACCTTCGGGACCTATGTCGAGGTCGGGCGCGGCAGCCGCCTCGCGCATGCGCACCTGGGCGACTACAGCTATTGCGACCGCTATGCCGATATCGCCAACGCGCGGATCGGCAAGTTTTCGAACATCGCGGCCTTCTCGCGGATCGGTGCGACCGATCACCCGATGGAGAAAGCGTCGCTGCATCATTTCCACTACAGATCGGCGTCGTATTGGGACGACGCAACCGACGATGCAGCCTGGTTCGCTCAGCGCGAAAGCCGTGTCGCGTCGATCGGCCATGATACCTGGATCGGCGGCGGCGCCTTCATCAAGCCCTCGGTCCGCCTCGGCCACGGCGCCGTCGTCGGATCCGGCGCGGTCGTCACGCGGGACGTGGCCCCGTATATGGTCGTGGCCGGAAACCCCGCGCGCGTGATCCGTCCCCGGCTGCCCGAAGATGTCGCGGAACGGATGATGGCGCTGGCCTGGTGGGACTGGGACCATGCGACGCTTCGCGACAGGCTTGTCGATTTCAGAACCCTGCCCGCGGCCGCGTTCCTCGACCGATACGAGGGTCAGTGATCCAGCGTCAGCACGATCCGGGTCCCTGCAAAGCGTGTGACGCCATACTCCACCGGAATGCCGTCTGGATCGACGTTGATCGCCTCCGACCGAAGCAAGGCGGCGCCGGGCGGCAGGTGCAGCAGGGCCGCATGATGCGCCGCGGCGGCTTCAGCCGTCAGCCGCGTCGTCAGCCGCGTGTAATCGGACACACCGCAGGCCGCGAGCGCGGCCGTCACCGACCCGAGGTCGCGCAGGGCATCTGCGATGCCCGGAAGCCGCTCGGCCGGATAGCGGCTGCGGAAATGGGCCACCGGCTCCCCATCCGCCATCGCGAGGCCCTCGGTGATGTGGATCAGGGCACCGGGTTCGAGGCGCAGGGCCGTTGCCTCTGCCGTGTCGCTCGGGCGCGTTTCCACCGACAGGATCGATTTGCCCGGTACGCGACCTGCCGCCTCCATGCTCTGCCGAAAACGGACGCGTCGGCCCATCGGATAGGCTGGCGGGGCAGCAGCGACGTAGGTGCCCGCACCCCGGCGCGTCCGGACAAGGCCCTCATCCACAAGGGACGCGATGGCCCGGCGCAGGGTGTGCCGGTTCACCCCGAAACGCGTGGCCAGTTCCGCTTCGGTCGGCAACCGGTCGCCGGGCGCACGGGCGCCATCGGCGATCTCGGCGCGCAGGGCCGTCGCGATGGCCGACCAGAGCGCGGGCGTCATGGAAGTGTCACTTGGCAAGGTCATGGATCTTGTCTAGTTGTCGAATGCAATGTTGTCTAGTTGTCGGAGAACGGGATGGATCGCGCAGACTGGATCGGACTGCTGGGCCGGGCCCCGGCCAAGGCCGTAGCAGGCCATTTCGCGGATCTGGGTGTGCTTCCCGAGGCAGACTGGCTGCGCCGCCCCGAAACAGGCACGGTGATGGTCCGCGGGCGGGCAGGGGCGACGGGCGCGCCGTTCAATCTGGGCGAGGTCACCGCGACGCGCTGTGCCCTGCGCCTCGATGGCCTCGAGGGGCATGCCATCGTGCAGGGC
>JBARXR010000228.1:0-21024 GCA_049647445.1 Jannaschia sp.
CGCACCACGTCCGCACGCCATTTCGAAATGCGTGCGGACATCTCGCCGCTCAGGACACGCATCGCCTCTCGACGCTGCACCTCGGTTTCGGCTTCGATGATATCCGCAAGGCCCTGGACTTCCGTCAGGTCCAGCCTGTCATTGAGCAGAGCGCGTCGCGTAAACTCGCCGGGCTCGGCCATCCGACAAAGCCCTGTCTCCGACAACCGACGCAGAACCGCGCGCATCACGGCGATGCTGCCATGCAGGTGCAGCTCGGCCACGTCTTCTCCGGTAAAGCTGGCCCCGGCCGCAAACCTCAGCACCAGAGCATGATCCAGCACCGTTCCGTCCGCATCAAGCACCCGCCGCAACGACGCCATGCGAACGGAAACACCTTCAATGCCAAGCTGCCGAAGGACATTCTCAACATCCGGGCCGGATATCCGAACGACGGACACACCGGCCTTACCCGGCGCTGTGGCCTGGGCAAAGATCGTATCCGTCACGCGCCGCGTCCGTCAGGAATTCATCGAATCGAAGAAATCCGAATTCGTCTTCGTCTGCTTCAACTTCGAGATCAGGAACTCGATGGCGTCCGTCGTGCCCATCGGATTCAGAATCCGGCGCAGCACGAACGTCTTCTGAAGGTCCTTGGCATCCACCAGAAGCTCCTCCTTGCGTGTGCCGGACTTGAGGATGTCCATCGCCGGGAAGACCCGCTTGTCGGACACCTTGCGGTCAAGAACGATCTCGCTGTTGCCCGTTCCCTTGAACTCTTCGAAAATCACCTCGTCCATCCGGGAGCCGGTATCGATCAGCGCCGTCGCGATGATTGTCAGCGATCCGCCTTCCTCGATGTTCCGGGCTGCACCGAAGAACCGCTTGGGCCGTTGCAGCGCATTCGCATCGACGCCGCCCGTCAGCACCTTGCCCGACGACGGCACGACGGTGTTGAACGCGCGACCAAGGCGCGTGATCGAATCGAGCAGGATGACGACGTCACGCTTGTGTTCGATCAGCCGCTTCGCTTTCTCGATTACCATCTCCGCAACCGCAACGTGCCGTGTCGCCGGTTCGTCGAACGTGGAGGAAATGACTTCGCCCTTCACGGAGCGCTGCATGTCCGTCACTTCTTCGGGGCGTTCGTCGATCAGCAGCACCATCAGATAGCATTCCGGGTGGTTCGTTTCGATCGACTTCGCGATATTCTGAAGCAGAACGGTCTTGCCCGTGCGCGGCGGCGCGACGATCAGGGACCTCTGGCCTTTCCCGATCGGCGCAACAAGGTCGATGATCCGCGCCGACCGGTCCTTGATCGTCGGATCCTCGATCTCGAGCTTCAGCCGCTCATCGGGATAAAGCGGGGTCAGGTTGTCGAAACTGACCTTGTGTCGCGCCTTTTCCGGGTCCTCGAAGTTGATCGTGATGACCTTGGTAATCGTGAAGTAGCGTTCGTTGTCGTCCGGCGCCTGAATGATCCCGTCGACCGTATCGCCGGTGCGCAGCGAATGCTGGCGGATCACGTCCGGTGAGACATAGATATCATCCGGCCCGGGAAGATAATTCGCCTCCGGCGCACGCAGGAAACCGAAACCATCCTGCAGGACTTCGAGAACACCTTCGCCGGAAATCTCCCAGCCTTCATCCGCGCGCTCACGCAGGATCGAGAACATCATCTCGCCCTTGCGCATCGTCGACGCGTTTTCGATCTCGAGCTCTTCGGCCATGTCCACGAGGTCCTTCGGCGACATCGCCTTGAGATCGCGCAGATTCAGACTTTCGGTGGTTTCATTGCTTTCGGGGGCATCGGACTCGGTGCCGGGAATATCGTCGCGCATGGCGAAGCTCCGTGGGGTAGGCACCATCGAACCATTCGGCCGGGCGCATTCTGTATCAACGGGAAAACGGACTATGGGCCAGGACGGCCCGCCGTAAACGGCGTTTTAAGGCGCCCGCCGCGACAAGTCAATCAGAACGGTTTGACGATCACGGACACGACGATCACGATCATAAGAACGGTCGGGACCTCGTTCATCAGCCGATAGCCGCGCCCGGTGACACCTGCCGTTCCGTCGACCAAACCTTTTCGCTGCCTTGCACACCACATGTGAAAGACCGTCATGCCGATGACACAGGCCGCCTTGACCCACGGCCAAGCCTGCGACCAGTCCACCCCGCCCATCGCCACCATCACCAATCCGAACACCCACGTCGCGATCATCGCCGGTGTCATGATCGCGCGAAGCAAGCGCCGTTCCATGATCTCCAGAACCGGGATCATCTCGGGAACCGAAGATCTCTGCTCGACATGGTACACGAACAGCCGGGGCAAATAGAAGATACCAGCCATCCATGCGATGACTGAGATCACATGCAGGGCCGTCGTCCATGCATAGAGGTCACCCATTCATTTCCCCCTCTCCACCTGTCCGGCCTCTCTATATATAAGGAGAAGAAGAAGAAAGTTGTTGTAGATAGCAGGCCTGAAGATCGGGGATAGAATATTGCCCACACAAAGGTTCACATGTGTATCAAGACGCCGCGTATTGCGCTGGTGCCGGGGGAGAACAGACCAGGTACCGAGGCGGGACACGGTTTGATCGTGTGAATGCATCTGGGGAAAACTGGATTGTCGTTTCCCCGTCCACAGGTTCCCATCGGATGCACGGACACTGTCCTCCCCGGGAAAAACTCTGCCAAAATCGACTGCAAACATCAAAGCTATCCTCGACCCTTCGGGACTGCCGGCTTATCACCCTCTTTCAGACAGGGTTTCACACCCGGTATTCAACAGATCGGTCCCCATGCTGACGCTTGCTTCCCGTTCCGCGACGCGCCAGGTCCTCCTCCGAAATGCAGGCATCCCCTTCGAGGCGGTCCCCGCCCGGGTGGATGAGGATGCCGTTCGGCAGGCCCTGGTCGCCGAGGGTCATGACCCCCGCGATGTGGCCGACGCGCTTGCGGAACTGAAGGCCCTTCGTGTGCGCAGGCCGGGGTTGGTTCTGGGCTGTGACCAGATCCTCGCCTTCGACGGAGAAATCTTCGGCAAGCCTTCGGACCAGGCGGAGGCCCTGACCCAACTGACGCGGCTTGCCGGCCATCGCCACAAGCTTCACTCCGCTGCCGTGATCGTCGAGGACGGCGCGCCGGTCTGGCGACATGTCTCGGATGTCACGATGACCATGCGTGCCGCGAGCCCGGACTGGATTGCCGATTATGTCGACCGGAATTGGGACGTGATCCGACACAGCGCCGGGTCTTACACTCTCGAGGGGCAGGGCGCCCGCCTGTTCCACCAGGTCCAGGGGGATTATTTCGCTGTTCTGGGACTGCCGCTTTTGCCGCTGATCGACTATCTGGTCACGCGGGGGGAGATTTCCGCATGACCATTCTGGCCGGTGTGATCGGCGATCCGATCTCGCACAGCCGGTCGCCCCGGCTGCATGGCCATTGGTTGGCACGGCACGCAATCGACGGGCAATACATGCCATTGCACGTCCGGTCGGCCGATCTTGCGGACGCGCTCCGACTTCTCCCGCGTCTCGGGTTTGCAGGCCTGAACGTCACACTGCCCCACAAGGAAGCCGTCTTCGCCCTCGCCGATGAGGTGAGCGATCGGGCACGCTCCGTAGGGGCGGCAAACACCCTGACCTTCCGGGATGAACGGATCATCGCCGACAACACCGACGGCTTCGGTTTCACCGCGAACCTTGCGCATCGGGCACCGGAACGCGATCTCACCACACCCTGTCTCGTTCTCGGGGCCGGCGGTGCCGCGCGCGGTGTCATCGCCGCACTTCTGGCGGAAGGCACGCCAGCCATAACGCTGGCCAATCGCTCGCGCGAACGTGCTGACGCACTTGCCGCCGATTTCGCGGGGCGTGTCCATGTCGTCGACTGGGAAAGC
The DNA here is from genome assembly GCA_049647445.1 of Jannaschia sp. Taxonomy (GTDB): domain Bacteria; phylum Pseudomonadota; class Alphaproteobacteria; order Rhodobacterales; family Rhodobacteraceae; genus Jannaschia. The sequence goes on from JBARXR010000228.1 coordinate 3,890, forward strand.
GCCTCAGGCGCGCTCCCGGGTCACGGCTTGCTTGTGAACACGACCAGCCTCGGGATGACCGGCCAGCCGCCGCTGGCCATGGATCTGTCGCGCCTCGATCCTGACACCGTCGTGACCGACATCGTCTACACGCCCCTCGAGACACCCTTGTTGCGGGACGCACGGGTCAGAGGAAATACCGTCGTCGATGGTCTGGGCATGTTGTTGCATCAGGCCGTACCCGGCTTTGCCGCCTGGTTCGGTATCACGCCCGACGTTGACGATGCCTTGCGCATCGCCGTCCTGCGATGATCGTTGTCGGCCTCACCGGCTCCATCGGGATGGGGAAATCCACGACGGCGGCCCTGTTTCGCGACAAGGGAATTCCGGTCTGGGATGCGGATGCCGCCGTTCATCGGCTTTACGCTCCGGGCGGGTCCGCCGCATTGTCCCTCGGCACGGCGTTTCCGGGCATCTTGGCGCCGGACGGCGCGGTCGACCGAAAGACGCTCCGCGCCCGCATCGCGGCTGACCCGTCCATCCTCGACCGGGTGAATGCGATTGTTCATCCGCTCGTCGCAGCCGACCGGGCCGATTTTCTATCCGACCGGACCGATCGGTTTGTCGTTCTGGATGTGCCGCTGCTCTTCGAGACCGGCCTCGACACCCAGGTGGACCGGGTCGCCGTCGTCTCGACGGATCCCGAAACGCAGCGCGCCCGCGTGCTCGAGCGTGGCACGATGACAACCGCGGAGTTCGAGATGATCTTGGATCGGCAGATGCCGGATGCTGACAAACGTGCCCGCGCCGATTACATCATCGACACATCGACGCGGGCGGGTGCGGCCCGGGACGTCGACGCCATGATCGCCGACCTGACCGGAGCGGGCCCATGAGAGAGATCGTCCTCGATACCGAAACCACCGGATTCGAGCCTGAATCCGGGGACAGGATCGTGGAAATCGGGGCCGTTGAACTGGTCAATTACGTTCCGACCGGCAGGACGTATCATCAGTACATCAATCCCGAACGCGCCATGCCGGACGGCGCCTTTCAGGTTCATGGCTTGGGTGACGATTTCCTCAAGGACTTTCCGGTCTTCAAGCAGATCGGACAGGCCTTCGTCGATTTCATCGGCGATGCGAAACTGATCATCCACAATGCGGCGTTCGACATGAAATTTCTCAACGCCGAACTCAGGTGGATGGGCCTGCCGATCTTGCCGATGGACCGCGCGATCGACACCCTCGCGATTGCCCGGTCGAAATTTCCCGGCTCCCCCGCATCGCTGGATGCCCTTTGTCGTCGGTTCGGGGTCGACAATTCCAGCCGGGAAAAGCACGGGGCGCTTCTCGACAGCGAGATCCTCGCCGACGTCTATCTGGAACTGATCGGCGGTCGGCAACCGACCCTGACGCTCGCCGGACAGGTGCGCCGCGATACCGGTCAGGACCAGTCGACCTGGACGGCACGCCCACGTTCGGTGCCGCTCGGCCCGCGTCTCTCGGACGCGGAACGCGCCGCCCACGACGCCTTTGTCGAAAAGCTCGGGGACGGCGCGCTCTGGAAAAGGATGACCTGACGGCGGCGACCGGTCAGGCGGGTTTCGTGTTCGCTGCCTCTGCCTGCGCCCGGCGCGTGATCTCGTTGCGGTAAAGCGAGACGAAATCGATATTTTCGAGGTTCAGCGGAGGGAAGCCACCGTCCCGCGTCACGTCCGACACGATGCGCCGCAGGAACGGGAACAGCATGCGCGGGCATTCGATCAGCAGATAGGGGTGCATCTGCGCATCCGCGACATTGGCGATTGCAAAAACGCCTGCGTAATCCAGTTCCATCGCAAAGATCGTCTCTCCGCCATCCTTGGCCTTCGCGATGATGTTCAGCTTTACGGCGACTTCGAACTGACCGTCCTGTGGACGCTTGCGCGCATCGAGCCCGACCTGCACATTGATGTCGGGCTGACCTTCCATGGTCTTGCCCTTTTGGGCCGCGACATTCTCGAAAGAGATGTCCCGAATGTATTGTCCCAGAACCTGCATCTGGGGCGTCTTGGCGGGTTCTGTCGCGGCAGTCTCGGGGGCGGGTGCGATGTCGTCCGTGTCGGCCATGGTTCGAAATCTCCGGTCTGTGGTCTTGTTCCGGTTCGTCCCTAACAGAGGCACCGATCTGTCACAACAACGCTCGCCCTAGCGCTTGTCGGGCGTTGTCCAGCCCGACGGCCCGTCTCGTTGCGGAACCTCGACATAATCCCCATCGATGACGTCATCCTCGGGTCTGCGACCGTGGGGCCCCTGGGGGTGCCCCTGTCCGCCGACCGTAAAGCCCTGAACGTTGATCCGTGACCGCACCGCGACGATCACGGCATCCCGCACCCCGGGGACCAGAAGCGCGAAACCGAGCGCATCGGTGAAAAACCCCGGCGTCAGCAACAAGAGGCCCGATGCCAGAATCATCGCCCCATGCGCCAGCGGTCGTGTCGGGTCGCTGAGGTCGTTGAGGGAGGTCTGGATGGCCCGCAGTTGCGCCAGCCCCTGCTTGCGCACCAGATACGTGCCAAGCATCGCGGTCAGAACGACGATCAGCAGTGTCGGCCACAAACCGATCCATCCACCGACCTGAATGAACAGCCCGATCTCGATGAGCGGGACCAGAATAAACGCGATGAGCAGCCACATTCGACCAGACCTCCTGTCGGGGCCGTTTGCCTTGACCCCATGCCGGACTTACATATGTCCGGACGGTGGGATACCAACCCCACGTACCCGCGACTGGCGGACCTCGGAGAGAAGGATGGACGACCCGGTGATACAACTCCTCGTGCTTGCGGCAATCGCGCTCTTTCTCGTCATCCGTCTGAAAAACGTTCTCGGCACCCGGACAGGGTTCGAGAAGCCCAAGGTCATGGCCCCCGGCGGCGAGCGTGCCGTGCGCCGAGACTTTGAGGTGATCGAGGGTGGACCCGATCTGGACATCACCGACCATGCGCCTGACGGCAGTGACAGTGCGAAAGCCCTGGCCGCGATGAAGCTGGCCGAACCGGGTTTTGTGGTCGATGAGTTTATCGGGGGTGCGCGCGGGGCCTATGAGATGATCCTGATGGCCTTCGAGAACGGCGATCTGTCGTCCGTGCAGCCATTTCTCTCGGACGAGGTCTACGAAGCCTTCCTGTCGGTCATCGCCGACCGGGAGGACAAGGGTCTCAAGATCGAGGCACATTTCGTCGGCGTGCGGGAGACATCTTTGGAATCCGCCGATTTTGACCGCTCCACCAACGAAGGTCAGGTCACGATCCGGTTCGTCGGTGAATTGACCAGCGTCGTGCGCGACACCGAGGGGACGATCGTCGAAGGAAACCCCAACGAAATAAAGAAGCAGCGCGACATCTGGACCTTCGGTCGCGTGATGGGGTCCGACGACCCGAACTGGAAACTGGTCGCCACGGGCGGCTGAGATGTCGATCCCGCACGACAATACGGCCGCCCCCGAAACGGGGCGGCTTTCGCTTTTTGAATGTCCGGCCTGGCACGCGGACGATCATCAGGCCGCGTTTTCCGCCTTCTGCCGGACTCCGGACGATCCATTGTCCGGCGTCGCGCGCTGCGCCGGCGATGCGCGCGTGTTCTTCGAGACGCATTTTGACCCCGGCCCGATGGGGACGGGCGATTTCACCGGATACTACGAGCCCGAAATCGACGGCAGCCTGACGCGCTCCGACACCTTTCCGGTCCCGCTGCACACCATGCCGCAGGGCGGCTGCGATCTTCCGCGCAGCGACATGGATGCCGCGCTGCGCGGATCGGAGATCCTCTGGGTCCGCGATGAGGTGGACAGGTTCTTCTTGCAGGTTCAGGGCTCGGGCCGGATTCGCCTCGCGGACGGGAAAACACTGCGTGCGGGTTATGCCGGAAAGACCGATCAGCCGTATCTTTCAATCGGCAAGTTACTGATCGAGAGAGGCATTTTCGGCCCGGACATCACGGCCGACGCGCTGAAGACGTGGCTCAGGGCCGATCCGGAGCGGGGTCGAGCCGTCATGTCCGAGAACCCAAGCTATGTCTTCTTCACGGTCCGCGACGACGCCTCGGACGTCGGACCTCTCGGCACGCTCGGCTGTCCGGTCAGCGCGGGGCGGACCATTGCGGTCGATCCGGACCATATCCCCCTCGGGTCGCCGGTCTGGATCGAGGTCGATGGCATGGCCCGGCTGTGCATCGCGCAGGACACCGGCTCCGCCATCAAAGGGGCCGGGCGCGTCGACCTGTTTTTCGGGACCGGCGAGGGCGCGGGGCTGGCGGCCGGGCGCCTGAATCATGCGGGACGGGTGACGCCGTTGATGCGGCGATGACCCGTCGCCGTCTGTCGCCGGAAGACCGGGATTTGTGGAACCGCTATGCGCGCACCGCCTCGCCGCTTGAGCAAGCCCGCCGCGACCCTGCACCGGAAACCCCTCCGATGGTCGCGCCGACCCCGACCCAGCCGCGACGTGTCGATCCGTTTCAGCTGGGTGAACGGGCAAAGGCGAAAGGCAGCACCCATTCCCTGACACCGCCCCTCCGGGAGCGGATCGCCGCTGCCCCCCTGCGGATGGATGCCAAGGCGCACAAGCGGATGAAATCCGGAAAGTTGCGGCCGGAAGGAAAGCTCGACCTGCACGGCATGACGTTGGCGCAGGCGCAACCCGCCCTCGTTCGGTTCGTCATGTCCGCGCATGGCGACGGCAAGCGGCTGGTCCTGATCGTGACCGGCAAGGGCAAGTCGAAGCCCAGTGACACGGTCATGCCGAACCGCCTCGGCGTGTTGAAACATCAGGTGCCGATGTGGTTGTCGATGTCGCCGCTTTCGGCAGTCGTCCTGCAGGTGACGGAGTCGCACCGGACCCACGGGGGATCAGGTGCCTATTACGTCTATCTTCGAAAGAGTTAACGTGCGCCGCGCCCGCACCACGCCGATTGTCGCAAGGCCGGCGGCCAGCACGAAATAAAGCGCGATCGCCGGCATCTGGTCGGGCAGGGGATGTCCCGCATCGATCATCAGGCCCGTGATGCCCGGACCTATGGCCGTTCCAAGCACCAGAACCGCCCCCGCCAGAGACTTGATCCCGCCGATGAACCGCGTGCCGTAGAACTCGGCCCAGAAGGCGGACAGGACGGTTGCCTGCATCCCGGACCCGATCCCGAAGACCACATAGACCAGCGCGGCACCCCAGAGCGTTTCGGCCTGCCACATGATCAGAAACGCAAGCGCGAAAGGCAGCAGGTAAACCTGCATCAGCCAAGCGGATCCGGAACGGTCGATGATGGCCCCGGACAGGAAGGTCGAGCTGACGACCGTCGCGGTGAAGAGCGGCAGAAGCGAGACATAATCGACCAGGGCCCAGCCCTTTATCTGCGTCAGATGCACCTGGTGAAAGAACAGCGCGGTCCCGAATGCAGGCGGCCCAAGCAGCAGCGGCACCACCAGCCAGAACAGCGGATGGCGTATCATCTGGCCACGCGTCCATTGAAGGTCGGCCATACCGGGCGATGGGGCTTCCGCGGACATGGATTGCGGCGTCCGCTCCGCGCGCAGAAGGCGCAGCAAGACCGGCAGCGGCAGGATGGCGAGCAGCGCCGCCAAGACCCAGAGCATGCGCCAGTCCACGAACGTCAAAAGCCAGACGAACAGGATCGGCAGCGTCGCCTGACCGAGCGGAAACCCCAAGGATGCGACCGACAGCGCCTTGCCACGCGATGCGACGAACCAGCGTGCCATCGCGACCGCACTCAGATGCCCCATCATGCCGAGGCCCGCGAACCGCAGAAGAAATATCACGCCGATGAGAAAGACCGCCGAGGGGTTGAGCGCCATGGAGAGGCAGGCAACCGACAGGCTGGCCATCACGAATATCGCGAGGTGGCGGATGCGAAACCGGTCGGTCAATGCCCCGGCCCAGACCATGGCAAGCGCCGAAAGACTGGTGGCGACGGTATAGGTCACGCCCCATTGCCCGTCCGTCAGGCCGAAATCGCCCATGATCTCGCCCGCGAACAGCGAGATGAAGAATGTCTGGCCATAACTCGACCCGAAGGTCAGCAGGCCTCCGGCCAGCAGGAACGCCGCGTTGTCGCGGAGGAATGCACCATAGCCCGGGCCCGCCGCCATCTCAGAGGACGTAGCGCGACAGATCCGTCGACCGGGACAATTCGCCAAGCTGGGCCTCGACGAACGCTGCATCCACGACGACTTCGGTGCCGCCCTTGTCGGGGGCCTCGAAGGACAACTCCTCGAAGACCCGCTCGAGCACGGTATAGAGCCTGCGCGCGCCGATGTTCTCGACGCTTTCGTTCACCTGCGCCGCGATCCGAGCCAGCGCCGCGATGCCCTCGGGCGTGAACGTCACCGTGACGTCCTCGGTCGCCAGAAGCGCCGAATACTGCAGCGTCAGCGCGTTGTCGGTCTCGGTCAGGATGCGCACGAAATCGTCTTCCGTGAGCGCGCGCAATTCCACCCGGATCGGCAGCCGCCCCTGCAGTTCGGGCAACAGGTCAGATGGCTTGGCGATGTGAAAGGCCCCCGATGCGATAAACAGGATGTGGTCCGTCTTCACCGTGCCGTACTTGGTCGAAACCGTCGTCCCCTCGATCAGCGGAAGCAGGTCGCGTTGCACCCCTTCGCGGCTGACGTCGGCCCCGCGCGCATCCGATCGTGCGCAGACCTTGTCTATCTCGTCGATGAAGACGATCCCGTTCTGCTCCACCGCGCGCAGCGCTTCGCGCTTGACGACGTCGTCATCGAGCAGCTTGTCGGCCTCTTCATCGATCAGGAGGTCATAGCTGGCCGCCACCGACAAACGCTTCTTGACGGTCCTCTGCATCATCTTTCCGAACAGCTCGCCCAGCCCGGCCATCTGGTCCATGCCCGGCTGACCCGGTATCGCCATGCCCATCGGGTTCGCGGTCTCCGCGACCTCCAGTTCGATCACCTTGTCGTCGAGTTCTCCCGAACGCAGTTTCTTGCGGAACGTCTCGCGCGTGCCGTCCCGCGCATCCGGTCCCGCAAGCGCCGTGATCACCCGGTCCTCTGCGGCGCTGTGGGCCTTGACCTTGACCTCCTCGCGCATCTGCTCGCGGATCATGAGGACGGCGGACTCTACAAGGTCCCGCACGATCTGCTCCACGTCGCGGCCGACGTAGCCGACTTCGGTGAACTTCGTGGCTTCCACCTTCAGGAACGGCGCCCGCGCCAATTTGGCCAGACGCCGGGAAATCTCGGTCTTGCCGACGCCGGTCGGTCCGATCATCAGGATGTTCTTCGGATAGACCTCGTCGCGCAGATCATCGCCCAGTTTCTTGCGCCGCCAGCGGTTGCGCAACGCGACGGCCACCGCCCGCTTGGCGTCCTTCTGGCCGATGATGAACCGGTCCAGTTCGGACACGATCTCGCGCGGGGTCAGGTCGGTCATGGCTGTCTCCTTCGCCACCTACCTAAGGGGCGATCCGGGAAACGCAACGCCACTTCGCCGCTGGCCGGTTCCCGCACCGGGATCCGCCTTTGACCACAAGGGCCGGCCATGTATCGTTCCGGGAAACAGGCCGGAGCCGCCCAGATGAAGACCATTCGCATCGACTATCCCCCGACCTCTCTGGTTCGCTGGGGTCCCGACAGCGGCTATCCGGCGGGAATGATGAAGATGTTCGCCGCGCACGAGGACACGCACCGGGCCTTCATACGGATGTTGTCGGGCTACGAGGCCGACTTCCGGGCCATCCCGACCCTGACGGACGACGATACGCTCCCACGCTGGCAGCAAAGCTGGTTCTTCCCGCTCGACGGCATGAGCAGCTATGCCCTCGTGGCCGATCGCAAACCCGGGCAGTTGATCGAGATCGGCTCCGGAAATTCGACCAAGTTCTTTGCCCACGCACGGCGCAACCACGCCCCGGACATGGTGCTTCATTCCATCGACCCGTTTCCGCGCGCCGAAATCAACGGTCTGTGCGACCATATCCACCGCATCGGCCTCGAAGCCGTCGACCTGTCGCTTTTCGACAGGCTGGAGCCGGGGGACATGGTATTCTTCGATGGTTCGCACAGGGCCTTCCAGAATTCGGATGTCACGGTGTTTTTCCTCGATGTCCTGCCCCGCCTCGCGCCCGGCATCACCGTCGGCATCCACGACGTGTTTTTGCCTCGCGACTATCCGGAGGACTGGATCCCGAAGTATTACAACGAGCAATACATGCTCGGGGCGTACATGGTCCCGTTCGGGACCCGGTTTCCGCTCGTGGCGGCCTGTCACTACGTGCACAAATTCATGGCCGACGCGCTGAAAGAAGCCTTTTCGCCTGACCTCATCGCCTGTTTTCCGGAAAAGATCGCGCAGCGGGTCCCCGCGCGGATCAACGGATCCTGCTTCTGGTTCGAGACACGGCAGTTGACGTGATCTCACGTTCGGGTGCGCAGGGCTGTGCCGGCGGCGCCTGAACGGGCAAGGTGATAAAGCATATCACCCTTGGAGGCTCCCATGAAACGCCGTTCCTTCCTCATCCTAACCGCGGCCGTTTCCGCGGGCCTTGCCTCCAGACAGGCGCTTGCGGGCGGTCATGGACGTGTCGGTTCCTTCACCGGTGCTGCGCGATACGGGATCGGCGGACGTGCGGAGATCGTGGGAAATCAGGTAAACCTTCTGGATGACTTCAGGTTCGGGAACGCGCCGGACCCGAAGGTCGCGCTGGGCCGGGATGGATACGACCCGAAGACCCTGATGGGTCTCTTGAAGGCCAAGTCGGGGGCGTCCAGCTACACGATCCCCGCGGGAATCGATCCCGGCCAATACAACGAGGTCTGGATCTGGTGCGAGCGTTTCAACGTGCCCTTGGGTGTCGCCAAACTGAACTGAGACGGCTGCGTGCGATTGGGAAGGCCCCCTGATCGGGCGCGTCGCCGCGTCCCCCGACGCTCAGCCGATCGTTTCGACCGTCAGATTGCCGTTTGTATAGACACAGATGTCCGCGGCGATTGCCATGGCCCGGCGGGCGATCGCTTCTGCATCCTGATCGCTGTCCATGAGGGCGCGCGCCGCGGCCAGGGCGAAGTTGCCGCCCGATCCGATGGCCGCGATATCATGTTCCGGCTCCAGCACGTCTCCGGCCCCCGTGATCACGAAGAGGTCGGTGCCGTCGGTGACGATCAGCATCGCCTCGAGTTTCTGCAGGTACTTGTCCGTGCGCCAGTCCTTCGCCAGCTCGACACTCGCGCGCTGAAGCTGGCCGGGTGTCGCCTCCAGCTTTTTCTCCAGCCGTTCAAGCAGGGTAAAGGCATCGGCGGTCGATCCGGCGAACCCCGCCACGACCTCATGTCCACCGGGCGCAAGGCGGCGCACCTTGCGGGCGGTGCCCTTCATCACGGTCTGCCCCACGCTTACCTGTCCGTCGCCCGCGACGACGACCTTGCCGCCCTTTCGCACGCCGATGATCGTCGTGCCGTGCCAGCCGGGAAAATCGCTCATGTCTGCCTCCTGTTTCCACCCGATATGGGGCGCATTCAGGAAAATCGCCACCCTGCGCGGCGCGGGACCCGAACGGCGAGCATCGGCATGAGCCACGGACCGCGAAAGCGTTTGAGGTCGAGCGCCTCGTAGACGCCGATCGTTCGTTCGCCGTCGATCACCGTCTCCACCCCGCAGCGATTGTAGAATGGTGCGTCCAGCATCGCCTTGACCTGTCGCGGCGCAAAGCCCGCATCGCATCGCGTTTCCCGCCTGACCAGCCAGTTTGAGCGGCGAAAGCGTTGCAAAGGCGGCGCCTCGATTTCCTGGCACGACCCGTCGTCTCCGAACCGCAAGGCGACGGCCAGCGTCGAGCCGTCCCTCCGGACGGCGTCGTAAAATGCGACCGCCCCATCCGACACCGGAAAGCGGCCCCATGTCCAATAGTCGAAATCCGTCTCGAGGGCCCGCGTGCCGAAATTCGCGTCGAGGTATCCGTGCCCGGACCACGTCCAGCCGGGACGGTCGATGTCGACCTCGATTTCCGCCACGGGCGCGAAGGGGCGCCAGACATGCGCGCCGTCTTCGGTCAGAGGAACCTCGACTTTTGTGACGGCGCGGGGCGTCACGACCACGCGTCCCCGGATCGCCTGCGCGTGGGGTGTAGAGATTTCATCGATCTCGATGACCAGCCGACCCTCCTCCCACCGCAGCGACGACGGACCGATGGTCATCGTTCGTTCGGTCAGCCGCAGCGCATCGCGTCCTCGGTCCGTCATCGTCCAGCGCCCGCCCGTGCCATAGGTGACCACGTTGATGCAGACGTTGTCGGTCGGGTCTTTTCGACCGCTCCAGCGATACCAGGGCGAGAAAACAGACCCTATGAAGGCGATTATCGATATGGCGCGGCTGCCGTCCGCGCTGATGCCGTCGACGTACCACCAGCCATAGCCGGGCGGGGGGACGTCGATGTCAAAGCATGGTCCTTCAAGATCGCCTCGGCCGCGAGCCTGCCGGATGTGGCCGCCATCGGCACCCCCGGTCCCGGATGGACGCCTCCCCCCGCCAGATACAGCCCCGGCAACGCCGTGCGGGCCACCGGACGCCGGAAAGCTGCCATCATCCCGTGCGGCGATCGCCCGTAAAGGGATCCGTCCGATGCCGGGAACAGCGCGTTGAACCGTTCGGGTGTCGTCAGGCACTCCGTTTCCGGTATCCGGTCGAAGGTCAGACCCATGCGCGCCAGCCTGATGAAGGTCGTCTCTCGGCATTGTTCCATTTCCTCCGGATCGGGGGTCAGTCCCGCACGCGGCGGGCCGTTGATGATGATCTCGAACCGCTCGGGGCCGGTCGGTGCATGGGCGTTGCCGCGGTCCTGCGCGCAGACGTAGAGCGTCGGATCCGAGGGCAGAAAGCCATTCGCGATCTCCGGAAACTCGCTATCGGGTGTCTCGCTGAAAAACACGTTGTGATGCGCGGGTGCGGTTCCGGTGACCGAGGCCGCGAAGGACCACACGAAGGCCGACAGACTTCGGGGATCGACGGCGCCGGGGCGGATCATGGCGGGGGCACCGCCCAGCAGACCCTGCCGGAGGGCGCGCGGATCGCCGTTGAAGATGACGCAGTCCGCGTCGTAACGATCTCCACCCGCGTGAACCGCCGCCGCTCGACCGTCACGCGTCTCGATCCGCGTGGCCTCGGCGTCGAAGACGAACCCCGCACCGTGGGCTTCCGCAACCGCCCGCATGGCACGGGCAAGGCCGTGCATTCCACCCCGAACCGACCAGACCCCACGCGACTCGGCCTGCCAGATCAGGGACAGGATGGCCGGCGTCCGCGCCGGATCTCCGCCGACATAGGTGGCATAGCGCCCGAACAATTGCCGAAGACGTGGATCGGTGAACCGTCTGGCCAGCGCAGTGGCCAGCGTCCGTCCGGGCGCCATCGCGGCCATCAGGCGAGGATTGCCGAGGACGACGCCGGTCATCCGGGCGAGCGTCGGTGCGTCGGCCTGCATCATCGGCGCCTCGAAGGCATCGAACATCCGGGCGGTTCCGGCGTGAAAGGCTGAGAACTGGGAGGCGGCTTCGCCCCCTGCGAATTGCGCAATCGCCTCGCGCGTCTTTTTCGGATTGGCGTGCAGATCCAGCGTGCTGCCGTCACTCCAATGGTGGCGCGCGAGGATATCGAGTGGCTCCAGCGTCACGTGATCCGACAGGTTCGCACCGCAATGATCGAAGAGGGCGTCGAACACCGATCTGAGGGTCAGGACGGTTGGTCCGGCATCCACCGGCCCGACCGGGCTCGGCGTGGTGCGCATCTTTCCACCGGGCATCGCTGCGCGCTCCAGGACCGTCACGTCGCAGCCCGCATGGGCCAGACGCATGGCCGCGGCCAGACCGCCGACGCCCGCCCCGACAATGATCACCCGTTTTGGCATCCACTCTCCATGCGAGTTGACATGGCCCCTGATATGTCCACATCATGTTACACCATCTGTCATTTTTCAATGACATATCTGATCCGAGGTGAGCCATGTCCCTGAACGCGAGAATCGAAGCGGCCATCGACGCCGCCCTCACCCGCGCGACCCGCGCGAAACCACCCGGTCGTCTGGCCGCCGCCTTGCACCATGCGGTCAAACCCGGCGGCGCGCGGATCCGGCCGACGATTGCCCTGTCGGTGTCCCTGGCCTGCGGCGATGATCGGCCGGCGCTGGCCGATGCGGCGGCAACGGCCATCGAGATGATCCACTGCGCGTCCCTCGTTCACGACGACATGCCCTGTTTCGATGACGCCGAAATCCGGCGCGGCAAGCCGACGGTCCACAGGGCCTTCGATGAGCCGATCGCCCTGCTGACAGGGGACAGCCTGATCGTGCTGGGCTTCGACATCCTGGCCGAAGCCGGGTCCCAGGATCCGGCCCGGGCCCTGCGCCTGACCGCCGAGCTGGCCCGCTATACCGGTATGCCCCACGGTATTTGCGCCGGACAGGGCTGGGAAAGCGAAGCGGACATCGACCTGGCCACTTATCACCGCGCCAAGACCGGCGCGCTGTTCACCGCCGCTACCCGCATGGGGGCCGCGGCCGCCGGGCAGGACCCCGCGCAATGGACCGAACTCGGCGCGCGCATCGGCGAGGCGTTCCAGGTCGCGGATGATCTGATGGACGTCCTTCAGCCCTCCGAGGTGACGGGCAAGCCCGTCGGTCAGGACGCGGCGCATGATCGCCCGAGTGCCGTGAGCACATATGGCGTCGACGGCGCGATCCGGCGCCTGGAGGACATCCTGTCCGGTGCGATTTCCTCGATTCCCCATTGCCCGGGCGAAGCGATGCTGGCGGAAATGGTCCGCCGGACCGCGCAACGTCTGACCCCCGCGCATCACAACGCGACCGCCGCCGAATGACCCTCGCAGACCCGTCGGACCCGGCACCCGTGTCACGCGGGTCCTGGGCCATGCGACTGGTGGCGTCCCGAAAGTTTCAATCCTTCTGCTCGGCCGTGCCCGGCCTGCGCCGGATCGCACGCCGCGACGGCGAGGCCCTGTTCGATCTCGTGTCGGGCTTCGTGCAGTCCCAGATGCTCTGGTCGGTGGTCGAGCTGCGGCTTCTGCACCGTCTGGCCGACGGGCCGGCGTCAGCCGCGACGCTGTCCCGGGGCACTGGCATCACCGCGGATCGCATGACGATTCTCTGCAACGCCGCCGTGGCGCTCGGGCTGATGCGCAGGCATCGGGACGGGTCGTTCGGGATCGCGCGCAAGGGGGCCGCCATGCTGGGCGTCCCCGGGCTGGAGGCGATGATCTCGCACCACGCGGTTTTTTACCGGGACCTGTCCAGTCCGATTGACATGTTGCGTGGCGGCGAGACCGAGCTGGCGCGGTTCTGGCCCTATGTTTTCGGCGCGGGTGCCGCCGAAGACCCGGAAACCGCCCAGCGCTATTCCCGCCTGATGGCTGACAGCCAGACCCTCGTGGCCGAAGAAACCCTCCGCCGGGTCGACCTCTCCCGCGCGCGCAATGTCCTCGACGTCGGTGGCGGCAGCGGCGCGTTTCTGACGGCGCTGGGCCTGCGTCACGCGGGGCCGGACCTGCACCTGTTCGACTTGCCTGCCGTGGTTCCGGCAGCGACCGACCGTTTTGCGCAAAACGGCCTCGATCACCGGGCGCGGATCACGCCGGGAAGCTTTCGCGACGATGCCCTGCCGGCCGGTGCCGACGTCATGACGCTGGTCCGTGTCCTCTATGACCATGCGGATGAGACGGTCCTCGATCTTCTGCGCGCGGTCTACACCGCCCTGCCGATCGGCGGTCGCGTCATCGTCAGCGAACCGATGACCGGCGGTGCCCGCCCGAACCGGTCCGGCGACGCCTATTTCGCCCTTTATTGCCTGGCGATGCAGACCGGTCGGGCGCGCAGCCCTGGGGCGATTCTGTCCTTGATGACACGGGCGGGGTTCGCCGCCACACGGGACCACGGCACCACCCGGCCTTTTGTCACGCATGTGCTGTCAGCGACAAAATAGTTACGGAAGTTGACAGGCAAAGTGTCAGGATGAATTGACAATAAGTGTTGTCGCGGTAGAGTGACATCAACGGGGCGAGTCATTCACGCCCGAACCCGGGGAGGGGTCCATGTACACACAAGCCGTTACCATGACCGGACCCCGGGCGATCGGTGTGCTGTCTCTCGGCCTCAAGGACCCCACCCCGGGGACGGTGGTCGTCGACGTCCGCCAAAGCGCGATTTCCACCGGGACCGAGAAACTTCTGTGGTCCGGCGAGATGCCGCCGTTTCCCGGAATGGGTTACCCGCTGGTTCCCGGCTACGAAGCTGTCGGTGAAGTGATGGAGACGACGCCCGGTGCGGGTCTCATGGTTGGTGACCGGGTCTTCGTTCCGGGCGCGGATTGCTACGACGATGCGCGGGGCCTGTTCGGTGCCGCCGCCAGCCGCGTCGTGACCGCAGCCGACCGCCTCGTCAAAATCGATCCCGCCCACGGGGCGCAGGGCGCGCTGTTGGCCCTCGCCGCGACGGCCCGTCATGCCATAGCCGGTCTGCGCATCGATCTTCCCGACCTGATCGTCGGCCACGGCGCCTTCGGCCGCCTTCTGGCGCGCCTGACCGTCGCCGCTGGCGGTCAGCCCACGGTTTGGGAAACGTGCCCCGCGCGCCGCGACGGTGCCGTCGGATACGATGTCATCGACCCTGAAACGGATGCGCGCCGCGATTATCAGACGATCTACGACGCATCCGGCGACGTGTCGCTTCTCGACGAACTGGTCGGTCGTTTGGCCAAGGGCGGTGAGATCGTTCTCGCCGGTTTCTATCCCCGGCCCGTCAGCTTCGCCTATCCGCCCGCGTTCATGCGCGAGGCCCGTTTCCGGATCAGTGCCGAATGGAACCGCAACGATCTGGTCGCGACGCGCGACCTGGTCGAGGCGGGGATCCTCTCGCTCGATGGCCTGATCACCCACACACGACCCGCCGCGCAAGCACCGGACGCTTACGCAGAGGCATTTCAGTCCATGGACTGCCTCAAGATGATTCTCGACTGGGAGACGACCGCATGAGCCTCGATGATGTTCCAAACCTGAAGGACTTCAGCCAGCGCCTGCGGGACGAAGCCGGCCAGGAACCGACGCTTGAAGTGCCCCAGGGCGAGCCGACGTCGAAGACGCAGATCATCGCGATCTACGGCAAAGGCGGCATCGGCAAATCCTTCACCCTCGCGAACCTCAGCCACATGATGGCTGAGCAGGGCAAGCGCGTCCTCCTGATTGGATGCGACCCGAAGTCGGACACCACCTCCCTGCTGTTCGGTGGCAAGGCTTGCCCGACCATCATCGAAACCTCGACCCGCAAGAAGCTGGCCGGAGAGGAAGTCGCCATCGGCGACGTCTGCTTCAAGCGCGGCGGTGTCTTCGCGATGGAGCTGGGCGGGCCGGAAGTCGGTCGCGGCTGTGGCGGGCGCGGCATCATCCACGGGTTCGAACTTCTGGAAAAGCTCGGCTTCCACGACTGGGATTTCGATTACGTCCTTCTGGATTTCCTGGGCGACGTGGTCTGTGGCGGCTTCGGCCTGCCGATTGCGCGCGACATGGCACAGAAGGTGATCCTGGTCGCCTCCAATGATTTGCAGTCGCTCTATGTGGCGAACAACGTCTGTTCCGCTGTCGAATACTTCCGCAAGATGGGCGGCAACGTCGGTGTCGCGGGCCTCGTGATCAACAAGGACGACGGATCGGGCGAGGCGCAGGCTTTCGCCAAGGTCGCGGGCATCCCGGTGCTGGCCTCGATCCCGCAGGACGACGACCTGCGCAAGAAATCCGCCAACTATCAGATCGTCGGCACCTCTGCCTCGCAGTGGGGCAGCCTGTTTGCCGAACTTGGCGACGCGGTCGCCATCGCCCCGCCGGTTCGGCCGACGCCCGTGGATCAAGATGGATTGCTGGCGCTGTTTGACGGCTCCGAGACCGGGGCGGGCTACACGCTGGTTCCCGCGACCGACGAAGACATGCGCGGCAAGTTCTATGAAGAAAAGCCGTCGTTGGAAGTGGTCTACGACAATGCCTGATGACTTCCGCGATATCGCGCCGGAAGGCGGTGCCAGGCAGGCGCGGTTGATGGACGGGCCGCCTGAGAACGCGTCGCCGCGAATTCCCGACGCGACCCGGCCCCTCAGTGATGGAATGGCAGCCGTCGCAGGTCAAGGCGGGTGTTCCTCCGCCGAGACCTTCGAGCAAGCCGCTCGCAAGGCCGGCAAGGGCGACGTGCTGGACCGCTACAAGGCGGATTATCCGGTCGGCCCCCACGACAAGCCGCAATCGATGTGCCCCGCTTTCGGGTCCCTTCGCGTCGGCCTGCGGATGAAGCGGGTCGCAACGATCCTGTCCGGCTCGGCGTGCTGCGTCTATGGTCTGACCTTCGTGTCGCACTTCTACGGTGCGCGCCGCTCGGTCGGCTATGTGCCGTTCGACAGCGAGTCGCTCGTGACGGGCAAGCTGTTCGAGGACATTCGCGACGCGGTCCACGCCCAGGCCGATCCCGAAAAGCTCGACGCCATCGTGGTCACGAACCTCTGCGTGCCGACGGCCAGCGGTGTGCCGCTGCGCCTGTTGCCCGATGAGATCAACGGGGTCCGCATCATCGGCATCGACGTGCCGGGTTTCGGCATCCCCACCCACGCCGAGGCCAAGGACGTTCTGGCCGGAGCGATGCTTTCCTATGCCCGCAAGGAAGTCGCCGCAGGTCCCGTACCCGCGCCGACAGCGGGCAAATCCGATCGTCCAACGGTGACACTGTTGGGCGAAATGTTTCCGGCTGACCCTCTGGGGATAGCCGGAATGCTCGCGCCACTCGGTCTGGCGGCAGGTCCGGTCGTTCCCTGCCGTGAGTGGCGCGAGTTCTATTCTGCGTTGGATTGCGGCGCTGTCGCCGCGATCCATCCCTTCTCTACCGCAGCCGTGCGGGAGTTTCAGGCGGCCGGACGCCCGATCCTCGGATCCGCCCCCGTCGGGGTGGATGGAACGGCTGCGTGGCTCGCGTCAGTCGGCGATGCTTTCGGGATTTCTGCGGCCAAGGTCGCCGAAGCGCAGAACCAGTTTCTTCCCGCGATCAAGGGCGCCCTGTCCGGCAGCCGGATCGACGGAACGGTGACGGTCTCGGGCTATGAGGGCTCCGAAC
>JBARXR010000229.1:0-1792 GCA_049647445.1 Jannaschia sp.
CTTAACACCAAGAAAGAATGACCTTGTTATCTCTGGCGTTATTCGTTTTGGCTGAGAGCTGTAGGTTTGATCGGCTTGGTTGTACATATAGCAATATGTACAGTTAAGGTTGCAGCGACTTGCAACCTTAACTA
The DNA here is from genome assembly GCA_049647445.1 of Jannaschia sp. Lineage (GTDB taxonomy): Bacteria > Pseudomonadota > Alphaproteobacteria > Rhodobacterales > Rhodobacteraceae > Jannaschia. The sequence goes on from JBARXR010000229.1 coordinate 135, forward strand.
CAGCAAAAGAGCAATACGGTTGATCAGTGATCATTAGGCAAGTGCTGAGCCCTTGGAAAACCCACCTTGTAGCCAAGCAAGTTCATCTCCGAGTTCACTCTTAACAGCATCTTCAAATGCTTTTTCTAGCTTTTTTTTCTGTTCGTCTGACAAATTTTCGGAGTCAGTTGTCGATATCCGTGCTTTGCCGTCTTGGACTCGTTTGACAGAAATTGGCATTCTAGTTCTCCCTTTTTGTGTGGTCCGGAGCTTAACGGTAGCGTTTTCAGACCGTTCTGGGAATATATTTCTAGGAGTTGCTGCTTTTTGGGGAGAGCGTTACATGATTCGACCATTCTTCAGTTTTGTAAGATCAGCGGCAGGTCAATGACTTAGGCCACGATCACGGTCCACCTCCCTGTCGATCTCGCGTTCGTTCTCGACCTCCCGGTCCTTCTCCGCCTCGTCCTCCATCTCCAATCGCTCGCGCGGCTTGTTCAATACCGCATCCAGTTGCTCACGGATCGACGGCCTGTCGCGATCGTTCGCGCCCACGTCCCGCTCGGCTCCACGATCCCTTTCCAACGCCTCCCTTAGCCGTTCCTGCGCCCGGCCCCTGTCGGAGCGCTCCGCGCCCGTCTCCGGCCCGTCCCGGTCCACACCGTCGCGCCCGGTAATCCGCGCCAGCCGCTCCCTGAAATCTCCCGCCTCGTGCGCGCCCCGATCCTTCGCGGCCGCCGCCCGGAGCGCCGCCAGACCGGCGGAGATGCGTCCCTGCCCTTCCTCGCGGGCGATGCCATAGGTCTCCCGCGCGAGGTCCAGCCGCTCGCGCATGTCGCGGAAGGCTTCGCGGGCCTGGCGGGCGGCATGGACCACGGCCCCGCGCTCCGTGACAGGGACATACTCCCGGCCCTCGCGCTCGGCGGATGCCTTTTCGCGCCGCTCCATGGAATTGGCTGCCGGTCCCAGCTTCAGCTCCGGGTCGCGGTCCAGCTCGTCGGCGGACAGGGTATCACCCCGGTCCAACGCCGTCTCCCGCTGCGCCTCCAGCGACCGGTGATCGACCCGCTCGTGTTCCCCGGCCCGCTCCAGCGCCCGGTTCTGCAATTCGGCCCAGACGCCGCGCATCTGCTCGATCTCAACGCCGCCGGTTTTCGCTGAATCGAGCACCCGCGTCTTGGCCGTGAACCCCTCGGCCTCAAGCTGCCGGGTGGTGGTCAGGACGTGCGCGTGGTGGTTGCGCTGGTCGCCTTCGCGGTGCGGTGCATGAATGGCCACGTCCACCGCCACCCCGTAGCGGCCGACCAGCTCCTGCGCGAAGTCGCGGACGATCCGCGACCGCTCGGCCGCGCCGATCTCGGACGGCAGGGCCAGCTCCCATTCGCGGCCCGTGACGGAGTTTCGGCGGGTCTCGCTGGCCTCGGCGGCGTTCCAGAGCGCCGACCGGTCCTGCGCCCAGGCCGGGGCATGTTCGGGGGCGACGATGAACGTCTCTTCGATGCCCTGCTTGCGGGTGTAGTCGTGCAGACGGCCTTCGCGCTGGCATTCGATGCGCTCGCCCGCCCGGTAGGCGGCGGCGGCGGTGACGGAGCGCCCGGCGGACCGTTTGATCGTCTTGACGGAGAGGTGGTAGCTGGCCATGCGCCCTACCCTCCCGCAGACGACGGACGCTGTCGCAG
>JBARXR010000230.1:0-1621 GCA_049647445.1 Jannaschia sp.
GGCGGTGATGTCCTCCTGGGACGCCCCGGCCTCGAGGCCGAGCAGTTCAATCAGCCAGTCCATCGACGGCTCCTCTTCCCTGTTCAGGGTATGAAGGTCCGGCAGGTTCGGCCGGTTCACGAGCGAGGCGTTGAGGATCGCAGTGATCCGCTTCGTCTCGGGGTCGTGGTTGAAGACGGGGGACAGCCCCCGGTAGGCGCGGCCCTTGACGAGGCGACGCCCGAGGGGGGTCCATTCGACCGTTCCCCAGATGCCATCGCTGCGCGCAGCCATGGCGGTGATCCAGCCGACGGCCGGGGCCTCGCCGCCCTTCGGGGCAGCCAGGAAGGTTGCATGGTTGACGTCGATCTCGATCCGGTCCCGCGCGGCGAAGGACGCCGCGATGACGGCTTCGGCATCGTCGATCGAATAGGGCCCGCGCCGGTCGTTCGTCCGGATGCTTGGGCCGGCAGGCATCAGATGCACCTCCGTGGGAACCGGCGCGCCTTCAGCGAGGGCGGGCAGTGCCATGGCGGCCATCATTGCAATGTTCGAAGCGTTGCTCATGCCGCGACAGTCGCGCGGGCCGCACGTCGGAAACATCCGCAAGGGCTTGTGGGGAGGGAGGCTTCGAAGGGGTGTTCGACCACCCGTTCGATCATGGGCCGGTCAGGGCCCGGCGGTCAATCGTCTATCAGGCTTTCTAGCCAGTCTTCGACGATCGCGACCAGCTGGACCTCGTCTTCTTCCGACAGGCCGAGGAAGGGACGGGCCGGGATTGTGCCCCAGGGGATCGAGCTTCCGTTGGCCATCGTGCCGAAGGCGCCCTTGGCCGCTCCGAACTGCATCACCGCCGCCTGGATAGCCCCGGAGCCGACGAAGGCGTTCTCGCTGTCGGAGCCGGAGCTGATGGTCCGGCGGAGATCGCCGCTCCGGATCAGCGGCAACAGGCTGTAGGTCTCCTTGGACCGCTCGTAGGCCTTGATCGTCGCTTCCGATTTCGGGGCCCAGGGGGTGCCGTCCGGCCCGGCACCCTCGCCGAAGCGCTTTTCGGTGGAGGTGAGCAGGTATTCGGCGATCTCTGACATCAGAGGCGACAAATCGGTTGCGCCGGCCTCCACGCGGTCGAGTGATCGCTGCAGGGCCTCTGCCTTGAGTTCGACTTCAAACATCGCTATCTCCAGTCCTGCAGGTGCGACACGGTGCAATTCTCCCCGCCGTAGCACGATCCTCGGATCGGAGCGCCATGCGGGGTTTCCGGCGCAAGCCGGGTGGGAGGCCCCGCCACCTGCACCTCATCCCTTCTTGAGCAGGCGGCGGATTTCCCGGTCACGCTGCGCCTCGTCCCGCGACAGGCGGTAGAACGAGACGATGAACAGCTCGCCGTCTTCCAGCACTGCTTTGACGACCAGGACGTAGCCAGTCTCCGCAGTGCCCTCTTCGCGGATGTAGATCAGCCGGTTCGCGCCCTGATCGATCCTGTGCTGCGCCTGGTCCACGACCCTCTGCGCCGCCAGGTATTCAGATGGCGTGATCTCAGGGTGTCGGACGGCCTGCTTGCGCGCAGTATCGGCGGACAGCACGGCCACCCGCTGCGTCGATCCGATCCGGGCGGCATCCTCTGCCGACAGTCGCGCAAGCG
>JBARXR010000231.1:0-35573 GCA_049647445.1 Jannaschia sp.
GCCGGGTGTCATGCGTTCGTCGCCGGTCCGCGGTCGGCCACGCGCGGACTTGATCTGGGCGGGCGTGTCTTTCTGCACGATTATGATTGGCGTGCGGACCAAGGCTATGGAACGCTGACCCTGATCCTGACCGCACCTGTCGTCGTGGCGTCGTGGATCGCGCTGCAATATCACGGCTCCACGGTTGCGCCGGAGACGTTCGGTGCCGGAGACAAGCTCTTGCACAACGTGACCGGCGGGATCGGCGTGATCGAAGGCAGCGCGGGCAACCTGCGCACCGGCCTGCCGTGGCAGTCGGTCCACGACGGTGACGTTCCGCGCCATGAGGCAGGCCGCCTGATGGTCGTCGTGGCGGCCCCGCCAGAGGCGATCGCGGACGTGCTGGGCGCGCATCCCGACGTCGCCGCCCTGTTCGACAACGGCTGGCTGTCGCTGCACATCTTGGACGACATGGGCCACCTGTCGCACCGCTGGCAGGACGGACGGTTCCTGTCGCGGCAAACCCTTGCAGAGGTGGCGTGATCCAGGGTCCGGACCGAACGTCGAACCGGCGTCGCCCTTTGGGCACTGCGCCGGGCGTCTTTGGTCGGCAGACGATCAGCGCGCGGTGTCGGCCTCGAGTGTCGCGCGCACGCCGATGGCATCAATGCGCAGGCAAGCGGCTTCGAAACCGCTGACGGCGGCGGCGCTGTCCGACAGGCTGCCGAAGATATCGGTCTGCCGCAGGAACGTCAGGGGTTCTGCGCGGGCTGCACCGCGCAATGCCGCGCCGCGCGGATCCGAGAATGTCGAGGACGTGGCGCAATGCCGCCGCCAGAGGGCGATCTCCAGCAACAGGCCGCTTGCGTCATGCCCTGCGTCCAGCCGGTCGCGCAGCGTCGGCAGGATGAACTTCGGCTGCCGGTTGGACCCGTCGAGGCACAGGCGCGGGATCTGGTCGGCCACGGCGTCGTTCGAGAACCGCTCGATCAGCTTCGCGAGATAGGCATCGTAGTCCACGCCAGGAATCGGCGCCAAAGTCGGCGTGATTTCACGGCGGGCCAGCGCCATCATCCAGTCGCGGATCACTGGATCGCGAACGGCGTCATGCACCATTGCATGCCCGGACAGATCACCGGCATAGCCCATAGCCGCGTGCAGACCGTTGAGCAGTCGCAGCTTCATGAGCTCGTAGGGCAGAACGTCTTCGACGAACTCAACGCCCACGGCTTCCAGGGCGGGACGACCAGCCGGAAAATGATCCTCCAGCACCCATTGGCGAAATGGCTCGCAGGTGACGGGCGCGCGATCGTCGATACCAAGCGCCCGGACGCGCGCGATCTCGGCCGCTCCGGTGGCGGGCGTGATGCAATCGACCATACCGTTGGGCAGGGCGACTTCCGCCGCGACCCATTCGGCAAGGGCGGGGTCGGAGAGACCGGCAAGACCGATGAGGGCCCCGCGCGTGACGGCGCCGTTGTGGGGGATGTTGTCGCAGCTGAGAACCGTGAACGGAGCGATCCCGGCTGCACGACGCGCCTGCAGGGCCGCAAGCAGGATGCCGAAGACCGTGCGCGGGGCCTCGGGCGTGGCGGCGTCGGCACGGACCTCGGGGTGTCCGGTGTCGAAGGAATTGGTGAGGGGGTCGATGTAATACCCGCCTTCGGTGATCGTCAGAGACGCGATCCGGATGGCCGGATCCGACAGCGCGGCAACCACCGCAAGCGGGTCGACAGGCAGGAAATCGATCATCGGAGCCGTCACGCGCGCCTGTGCGCCTTGCGGGTCGAGGTCGACAACGGTCGTCAGGCAATCCTGTGCCATCAGACGGTCGCGCATGGCGGCGTCGCCGGGCCGCACGCCCGCCCCGAGCAGGGCCCAGTCAAGGTCCCGGCCCATTGCGAACAGACGGTCGAAATAGACCGCCATGTGGGCGCGGTGAAAATTCCCCACTCCGATGTGCACGATACCGGCCGACAGCGACGCGCGGTCGTAGCCCGGTCGCCCTACGCCCCCGGGCAGGTCGGAGAGTGTGGCGAGGGACAGGGGGACGGTCATGTGATCACCCGAGTCCGATCGGCTTTTCTGCATACTCATGCCGGGTCACAACCGCAGGCCATCGGCACCGAACCGGTGCATCTTGTCGAGATCCGGCTGCAGGCGGATCGTGTCGCCGTGCTTGACCGGTATGTCGCCGTTTTGGCGCACGGTCAGCGTCTCCATCAGGCCGGTGTCGTGGACGTGCAGGAACGTGTCGGAGCCGAGGTGCTCGGCCACGCCCACGCGACCGCTCCAGGGGCCGTCGGCACGGACGGCGATGTGTTCCGGACGCAAGCCGATGGTCGTGGCGTCGTATCTTGCGGCCTCGGGTCCGTCGATCAGGTTCATCCTGGGCGAGCCGATGAAGCCGGCGACGAAGGTGTTGCGAGGCTTGTGGTAGAGGTCGAGCGGCGAGCCGACCTGTTCGATGTTTCCGGCCTGGAGGACCACGATCTTGTCGGCCATGGTCATCGCCTCGACCTGATCGTGGGTGACATAGACCATCGTGGTCGCCAGTTCCTTGTGCAATTCCGAAATCTCCATCCGCATGCCGACGCGCAGCGCCGCATCGAGGTTCGAAAGCGGTTCATCGAAGAGGAAGGCAGAGGGCTCGCGCACGATCGCGCGACCGATGGCGACCCGCTGGCGCTGGCCGCCCGAAAGCTGTCCGGGACGCCGGTCGATGTAAGTGTCGAGGTTCAGGATCTTGGCAGCGTGGTTCACGCGCCGGTCGATTTCCGAGGCCTCCATCTTTGCCATCTTGAGCGGGAAGGCGATGTTCTTGCGGACCGACATGTGCGGATAGAGCGCGTAGGACTGGAACACCATTGCCAGTCCGCGCTTGGCGGGTGGAAGGCTGGTCGCTTCGGTGCCGTCGATCTGGATCGTGCCGGAGGTGGTATCCTCCAGCCCGGCGATCAGCCGCAACAGCGTGGACTTGCCGCAGCCCGAGGGGCCGACGAAGACCACGAATTCCCCATCGTTGATCGCAAGGTCTAGCGGCGGAATGACCTGCACATCGCCGAAGGACTTTGTGACCTGTTTGAGTGTGATCGTGCCCATCAGAAGGCCCCCCATGCGACGGTTGCGTGCGTAATGCGGATCATTTGACGGCTCCGAAGGTCAGGCCCGAAACAAGCTGCTTCTGACTGAACCAGCCCATGATGATGATAGGCGCGATGGCCATGGTCGAGGCTGCGCTCAACTTGGCGTAGAACAAGCCTTCCGGGCTCGAATAGCTGGCGATGAAGGCGGTAAGCGGCGCCGCCTTGGCCGCTGTCAGGTTCAGCGTCCAGAAGGCCTCGTTCCAGGCGAGGATGATATTGAGAAGCAGGGTAGACGCGATGCCCGGCACCGCCATCGGCAAGAGCACGTAGATCACCTCGTTCCTGAGATCGGCACCGTCCATGCGCGCGGCCTCGAGGATCTCGCCGGGGATCTCCTTGAAATAGGTATACAGCATCCAGACGATGATCGGCAGGTTGATCAGCATCAGGATCACGACAAGTGCCCAGACATTGTCGAGCACTCCGAGGTCGCGGCTGATCAGATAGATCGGAACCAAAACGCCCACCGCCGGCAGCATCTTGGTCGAGAGCATCCACATCAGGACGTCCTTGGTGCGCTTTCCGGGCACGAAGGCCATCGACCAGGCGGCGGGTATCGCGATGACGAGACCGAGGATGGTGGAGCCGACGGAGATGATGACCGAATTCCAGAAGAACCGGAAATAGCCGGAGCGATCTTGCACGACGCCGTAGTTCTCGGTCGTCCAGTCGAAGAAGAACCACACCGGTGGATCCGCGATGGCGGTGGCCTCGGTCTTGAAGGACGTCAGGACGGTCCAGAGGATCGGGAAGAAGATCAGCAGGCCCAGAAACCAGGCAAGGCCGGTATTGAATGCCTTGCGGCGGGGAGAGATCGCGCGTGCCATTTTCGTGCCCTCCTCAGGCGTCCAGGTTCTTGCCGATCGCGCGCATCAGGAAGATGGCGACGATATTGGCTAGGATGATGGCGATGACGCCACCGGCGGAGCCTTCGCCGACGTCGAAGCTCAGAAGGCTTTCGGCATAGACGAGGTACGTGAGGTTCGTCGAAGCCGTGCCGGGCCCGCCGTTCGTCGTCACGAGGATCTCGGCGAAGATCGACAGCAGGAAGATCGTCTGGATCAGGATGACCACGGTGATCGCCCGGCTCAGATGCGGCAGGGTGATATAGAAGAACCGGGCGAGCGGCGTCGCGCCGTCCATCTCCGCGGCCTCCATCTGCTCGCTATCGAGCGACTGGATCGCGGTCAGCAGGATCAGCGTGGCGAAGGGCAGCCACTGCCAGGATACGATCCCGATGATCGAGGCGAGCGGTGCCTGGCTGAGAAAATCATATGGGGTCAGGCCCAAACCCTTCGCGGCGTAGGCGAACAGCCCGTTCACCGGATTGAGAAACATGTTCTTCCAGACCAGCGCCGATACGGTCGGCATCACGAAGAACGGTGCGATCACGAGAATGCGAACGATGCCTTGCCCGAACATCGGCTGGTTGAGAAGGATCGCCAGCAGGATACCCAGCACGACGGTGATGATCAGAACACCGAGCACCAGAACCAGAGTGTTCCAGAATGCGTCCTGAAACGCCGGGTTCGTGACGAACCGTTCATAATTCCGAAACCCGACCCACCCCCGGTTGTCGGGTGTAAGCAGGCGGTAGCGCTGGAACGAATAGTAGAGCGTCATGCACAGGGGGATGAGCATCCACACGAGCAGAAGAAACGTCGCGGGTGCGATCATCCACCGGGCGGCAGTGCGGGAATGGGCGGTTGCCATGACGATGCTCCGATGCGCTTTGCGAGGGGTCGGGGGTGCCGGGGCGGGAAGAAGAAGCCCCGGCACCGGACCTGGAAGCCATTCGGAGCGCGGACTTGCGCCGCCGAAAAGCCGGCACGTATCCCGGTCGGATCGATGTGGACCCGACCGGAGGAGGACTTACTTGTAGCCGGCGTCTTCCATTTCGCTCTCTGTCAGGGCCTGAGCGGCAGCCAGCGCATCGTCGATGCGCGTGGTGCCGGCAAGCGCTGCCGAGAACTGTTGGCCGACGGCCGTCGCGATGCCCTGGAACTCCGGGATGGCGACGAATTGCACGCCCGTATACGGGACCGGGTCGACTGTCGGGTTGGTCGGATCGGCCGAGTTGATGCTGTCGAGCGTCATCTTGGCGAAGGGCACCGAGGCATACTCCGGGTTCTCATAAAGAGAGGTCCGCGTGCCGGGAGGTACGTTGGCCCACCCTTCGTTGGCCGCGACCAGCGCAGTGTAGTCCTTGGACGTGGCCCATGCGACAAACTTCTTGGCTGCGTCCGGCGAGTCGGTGCCGGAGGGAATGGCCAGCGACCAGGCCCAGAGCCAGTTGCCGCGCTTGCCCAGACCGGCATCTGGGGCCAGGGCGAAGCCGACCTGGTCGGCAACTGTGCTGTCGGCGCCGGTCACGAAGGATGCCGCGACCGTGGCGTCGATCCACATGCCGCACTTGCCCTGCTGGAACAGCGACAGGTTCTCGTTGAAGCCGTTGCTGGACGCGCCGGGAGGGCCGGATTCGTTCATCATCTCGATGTAGAAGGTCAGCGTGTTCTTCCAGGCGTCGCCGTCGAACTGTGCGTTCCACTCTTCGTCGAACCACTTGCCTCCGAAGGAATTGTTCATGGCCGACAGAAAGGCCATGTTCTCGCCCCAACCTGCCTTGCCGCGCAGGCAAACCCCGTAGACCTCTTTTTCCTTGTCGGTCATCGCCGCCGCAGCCTCGCGGATGAATTCCCACGTCGGCGCATCGGGCATTTCCATGCCGGCGGCCGCCATCAGGTCGGTGCGATACATCACCATCGACGATTCGCCGTAGAACGGGGCGGCATAAAGCTCTCCATCGACAGTCAGACCACCGGCAATGGCGGGCAGCAGATCGGCGGCGTCCCAGTCTTCGGGCAAATCATTGAGCGATGTCAGCCAGCCCTGTTTGCCCCAGATCGGAACCTCGTAGGTGCCGATGGTCATCACATCATACTGGCCGCCATTCGTGGCGATGTCGGTCGTCACGCGCTGACGCAGGACATTCTCCTCCAACGTCACCCATTCGAGGGCGATATCGGGGTTGGCGTCCGTGAAATCGGCGGTCAGACCCTGCATACGGATCATGTCGCCATTGTTTACGGTTGCGATGGTGAGCGTGGTCTGGTGGCCGTCCGCAGCTGCGATGCCACCCACGGCGCACAGCGCCGAAGCGCCCAGAAGGGCGCGGAATGTCGTCTTCATTGGTATCCTCCCATTGCCCGGATGGGCAATTGTCCATCAGGTGGGCACATGCTCAACCATTCCTGTCCGAAAGTCAAGTCCTGGGGGGTCGCCGTGGGCGCCAGGACGACCGCCCTGCACGGCAAGGAAGCCGACGGCTCGCCGCGGCAGCTTGATCACGGGTCTGGAATTCCGGTGGAAAAAGCGCAAGCGAGGAGACACACGCGGCGCCTCAGTCATGGCCCACGGACGGGCGATCAGATGGCCAGAACCCGCTCGGCGGTCGCTTCGTCCGTGATCAGCCCGTTTATGAGACGACCGGCCAGCGCTGCACGGATCGCGGTCGCCTTGACCGCGCCGACCGCTATCCCGACCATCGGCGCGTCGGTGCCTGCCACCAGTGGCGCAGACAGGACGCGGGCATTGGATCCGCCCGGCAGAAGCCGCCCGAATCCGTCATAGACCCATGACGTTATTTCGCCCGCTGCCTGCTGCCCGGCCAACCCGCGCATGTCGTCCCGTGTCAGGAATCCATCCACCAGCAGCGGCGCGGTCTCGTCGATCTGGCCGATTCCGACGAAAGATACGTCGGCGCGGGCACACAGATCCATCGTGCCGCGCACCGGCGGAAGATCGTGCAGTGCGGCCAACTCCTCCGGGGACCGGGCCAGCACCGGCAGCGGCATCGGGTAGTGCCGCGCACCCACCCGCTCTGCCATGCGCACGACGGCATTGTAGGGCGAAGCGGATCCGTCCTGCATCATGTTGCCAAGACGACTGACGATGCTGTGGTGCGGACAGTCCATGCGCGGCAATTGCTCCGTGCAGGCCACGAGCGCGCGGCCGGTCCCGATGGCGAGAATGCGCGGTTCGGTCGATTTCAGGACGCGTTCCATCTCGGCGGCGCCTGCGATCGCCACCCCGGTCAGCAGCCCCGGGGCGTCCGGGTCGGAGGGCACCACCTCGCAGCGGCCCAGCTCGAACCGGTCGGTCAGACGGCGCGCCAATTCCATGCACTGCGCGATGGGATGGTCGAGCCGAACTTTGACGAGGCGTTCGGACACGGCCATGGCGACGAGGCGCTGGGCCGACTGCCGCGAGACGCCAAGCTTGCGTGCGATTTCATCCTGCGTATTGCCCGCAACGTAATAGAGCCAACCGGCCCGCGCCGCATCTTCCAGCCGCGTGTCGCTCATGCCGCGACCATCGACGCAAACGCCCGCCAGTCGTCGAAAGCCACCACATCCGGCGCATGTTTCAGGGTGCGGCCCCGCAGATGGGCGCCCCCGGTGTAGCGCAGCATACGCATCCCGGCCGTCCGGGCCGCCTCGATGCCCGGCAGGCTGTCCTCGATCACGAGGCACCGTGCCGGGTCCGCCCCCATCCGAGCGGCGGCATGGAGAAACAGGTCGGGCGCAGGCTTGCCGCGTGTCACTTCCGACGCCGTGAAGACCTGATCGAACCGCTTGCACAGGCCGGTCAATTCAAGTGACCGGCGCACGCGCGCGGGACTGGAAGATGTGGCCACGCAAGACGGCATGTTCAGGGCGTCGAGCACCGCCTCGATACCGTCCGTGACCCGCAGATCGGCCTCGAAACGGGTAAGAAGCCTCGCACGATAGGTCGCTTCGAAGCCTTCGGGCAGCCTTGTCCCATGCACTTCGCGGATTTCGGCGGCGACCGTCGGAAAACTGCGTCCGACCATCCGCACACAGAAGTCGTCGAAGTCGATGAAGACACCGACCTCCCGCAGGGCCTCTATGAGGACTGCGCCCGACAAGCCTTCGCTGTCGATCAACACGCCGTCGCAATCGAAGATGACAAGGTCGATGTCCCGCATTGCGCGACCCTATCCCCGCGCTGCGCCCGCGCACAAGCCGTGCTCCGGGTCACCCCTTTGGCGTGCGGGGCTTTCCGCCCGGCTTTCCGCTGAACTTGCCTGCGGGTTTGGTGCCTTGTCCCGCTGCCGCACGCGCCTTGTTCTTCTTGCTGTAGGATTTGCCCTCCGGCGGCGGCGGGCCCTTTGGCTTGCCAGCATGGCGCGGCTTGCGCGCGGTCACGGCACCGTCGGTGGTCGCGACAAGGCTCTCGGGCTTGGGTTTCCACTGCTTTTTCGGGCGTGGTCCATCGGTTGCCTCGTCCCGGGCGCTGCCCCTGTAAGATGGACGTGGCCCCCGGTCGTCAGGTGGCGGGCCATCGGTCGCCCGCAGCGTCAGGCCGCCTTCGATGTTGCCTTGTGCCGCAGCCAGAAACGCCTCGGCGCTGCCGTCCTTTACCTGAACGAAGCTTACCGTATCGCGAATGCGGATCGCGCCGATGTCGTCGCGTGTGACGTTGCCCGCCTTGCACAGGATCGGCAACAGGCGACGCGGCTCCAGATCGGCGTTGCGCCCGGCCGAGACCTCGAACCAGCGCGAGGCTCCAAAGTCCTGTCGCGGTGCGGGTTTGGCACTGTCTCCGACTTCGGAGAGGTCTTCCGGGGCGGTCTGCTTCTGACCCAGAAGGCGCACGTAGGCGGTGGCCAGTTGTTCGGGCGAGAACCGCGCGGCCAGTTCAGTGACGATCGGCGACTCGCTCTCAGTCGTTTCCTCGAACCATGCCGGATCCGCCAGCGTGCGTTCCCTGTCCTTTGCGATCACGTCGTCGGCGGAGGGCGCGGTGGCCCATGTCGCGGACAGCTTGGCCCAACCGAGCAGGCGGTTTGCCTTGGTGCGCGCAGCGGGTGGCACGATCAGAACCGAAACGCCTTTGCGCCCGGCCCGGCCCGTCCGGCCGGAGCGGTGCAGCAGCGTGTCCGCGCCCGTGGGCAATTCCGCATGCACCACAAGATCGAGGTTCGGCAGATCGATACCCCGGGCGGCGACATCCGTCGCCACGCAGACACGCGCCCGTCCGTCACGCATGGCCTGAAGGGCATGGGTCCGCTCCGACTGACTCAACTCACCGGAGAGCGCCACAACCGGGAAACCCCTGTTGGAGAGCCGTGTCGTGAGCCGGTTCACCATCGCCCGCGTGTTGCAGAAGACGATGGCGTTGGGCGCTTCGTGATAGCGCAGGACGTTGATGATGGCGTTTTCCCCATCGCGGGCCGAAACGGTCAGGGCCTGGTACTCGATGTCGGAATGCTGCGCGTCCTTCGTGACTGTCGCCACCCTCACGGCGTCTTGCTGATAACTCTGGGCAAGCTTGGCGATCGCGGCAGGCACCGTGGCCGAGAACAGGAGCGTTTGCCGCGCATCCGGGCATTCGCCGAGGATGAACTCCAGATCCTCGCGAAAACCAAGGTCGAGCATCTCGTCGGCCTCGTCCAGAACCACGGCCCGGATCGACGTCAGGTCGATCGATCCGCGCTGAATATGGTCCCGCAGGCGGCCCGGCGTAGCGACGACGATATGTGCCCCCCGGTCGAGCGCGCGGCGTTCGTCTCGCATGTCCATGCCGCCCACGGTGGAGGCCAGAACCGCTCCGGCCCCGGCATAGAGCCACGCCAGTTCACGTTTGACCTGAAGCGCCAGTTCGCGCGTGGGCGCGATGACAAGGGCCAGCGGCGGGCCAGCCGCGTCGAATGTCTCTGCCACACCCAGCAGCGTCGGTGCGATCGCCAGGCCGAACCCCAGTGTCTTGCCGGACCCGGTCTGGGCGGAGACCAGCATGTCCACGCCGTCCAGCTCAGGTGCAAGAACAGCGTCCTGAACCGGGGTCAGCGTGTCGTATCCGCGCGCGGCAAGCGCATCGGCGAGTGTCTTTTTCATGTCGAATCCAATCCCGCCCCCGGATGGGGCGGCCAAAGGCGGGCTGCTACGCCTCTTGGCGCGAATTGTATAGGGCAGACCCGGCAACAAATTTCGCACGACGGGCTTGGCCGGGGCGCCTTACCGCTGGATGGTCTCGAGGTAGGTGGTCAGCGCCAGCAAGTCGGCGGGCACCGGCGTGCCGATCCCGTCATGTTCGACGATAACCGTATCGCCCAGCCCGTCGGCCCCGAACTCGGGCATCACGGCATCGCCGTCACCATGCCGCGCAAGCCCGTCGATCTGTGCCATCACCCGATCGCGCGGGAACGTGCCATCTGCCCGGCGGGACAACAGGGTCAGGTCCGGACCGAGGCCACCCTGACCCGTGGCCCCGTGACACGCGGCGCAGTTCTGCTCGAAGAGCGACAGGCCCCGTGCCGCCCCGACGTCCGCTTCGGTCGGCAATTCCGAGCCGACACAGGCGGACAGGACAAGGAGAGAGAGAAGGATACGCATGTCTGGACCTTTTGCAGGAGCGATCGCCGTTCCTATCCCGTGGGGATGCCGGGCGCCTTGATCGAAATCAACTTGGGTGCCGGGCGGAGAACCGTGTGCGCTGTTTCTGGACTGAAGTGGCGCAGAGCGCGCGCAGTGAGTATTTCTGGACCCCTGATGGAAGCAACCGCATTGCAGCCTGATGGATCGCGGGACCGTCTGATACGGGCCCCGACCTGACGCAGGACGGTACCGGTCGGGAAGACGAACGGGATCAGATGATCGCCCGTTCTGTCAGTGGGCGCGCCTCTATCACCCGATCGAACCCCAAGGGCGACAGGTCCAGACTTCGGTATTCGCCATGGAGGATCAATTCTGCCAATCCGCGTCCCATGGCCGGGGATTGTTGCAGCCCATGCCCGGAGAACCCGTTCAGCAGCATGAAATTCGACACTTCCGGGTGGGGACCGATGATGGCGTTCTGGTCGAAGGTATTGAACGCATAGTGCCCCGCCCATTCGCTGATGACCTTGACCGATTCGAAGGCCGGAATCCGTGTCGCAAGGACAGGCCAGATGTGATCCTGCCACAAGTCATGGTCCATCGCGAAATCGTCGTGGTCAACCGCCGGATCGACCTTGTGGTGTCCGCCGGCCATATAGGTACCACCCCCGTTCTCGCGCACGTGCACGCCCGAGGGATCTATCGTCAGCGGCAGGTCGCGATCCAGGGGCCGCTCAGCCCGGAACACCCATGTGAAGCGTTTGCGCGGCTCTACAGGAACATCGAGGCCCAGCATCGCACAGGTGCGCGCCGCCCGCGGTCCGGATGCGTTCACGACATATCCGCAGTTGATCGCATCACCGCTGGCCAGCGTCACGCTTTCGACGCGTCCGCGCGTGCGGGTCATCGCCACCACCTCTCCGGTCACGTATTCCACGCCCCGCTCGCGCGCCTGCCGCCGCCACGCGTCGAACACCGCCTGTCCATCCCAAAACCCCTCACCTTGCGTGTTGATCGACCCCAGGATGATGTCGTCCACCGCATAGAACGGATACTCCTGCGCAATCTCAGGGCCCGTCAAAAGCCGCGTGGGCGTGCCGCAGGCGTGTTGCACCGCCGCATTGGTGCGCAAGACGTCGGCGGCGGGTTCGGTGTTCGCCAGATACAGGTAGCCGAAGTTGTGCACCTTGAGGTGCGGAACCCGCGTATCTCCGCCCATCCGGGCCCGGATATCCGCGATAAAAGCGGCCCCGAACTGGGAGATGCGGATGTTCAGCTCCTCCGAGAACTGCTGCCGGATGCAGCTGTTCGTGTGCGTCGTGGACGCGGTTGCATAGGTCTGGTCCCGCTCTACCACCAGGACAGTTCCGTCGAACCCAAGCTCCCGCAACCACCATGCGGTCGAGGACCCCATGATGGCGCCGCCAACGATCACCACGTCGTACCGGTCGTGTTTGGCCCCGTGCGTCATTCCCGCCCCCGTTGTGCTGATTTCAGTCGGCCCGCGAGATTGTCGACGGTCAAGGGCCAACGGACACCAGGGATCAAATGGCCGCGGGCAGCGGCGTCGAAACCCGCGCACCGGGTCAGAATACCCGAGGCATCCCGGACCAGGCCGGCCAGACTGACTTTGTGCGATCTGGAGGGCGATATGCACGGGCTGAACTTGGTGACGATATCCGTGCGATCCTCGGCCCTACAGAAAATCGTCACGTCGGGGCGTGAAGCCATCAATCAGGGTTCCCGCCTCGAGGCAGATGCAACCATGCACGACGTTCGACGGGATCACGAAACTGTCGCCGGGACCCACGTCCGTCTGTCGGTCGCCCACCGTGAATCGGAACCGACCGTCCTGCACATAGGTCGACTGGACATGGACATGGCTGTGAAGCTTGCCTTCCGCCCCTGTCCTGAAGCGAAAGGCGACGACCATCAATTCGGGCGCATCGGCCAGAACCTGACGGGTTACGCCGACATCAGCGTCGACGACCGCGAAGGGACGGGAAATCTCTTTTCCAGGCTGCATGGCGGCTTTTCCTCTGCGACTTTTGACGACGCGTGCCGCACACCCGAAACCTGCCGTGTGGACCTTCGTTGAACCTCTTGAAGGAAGGCAAGGATTGCTGGCGCGATCAACCCCGATCTTTCTCGGCGCACCGTAAGCCGTTCAGACGTCGTTGCAGAGGATCAAAGCGCCGTACCGCGCCTGACTGGACACAGGGAAACCTGTGGCAGAGGTCCGCCCGAGTGCGGCAATGACCGAGAAGACGTGCCTCGCGCCGGTTATCGGCGAGCCAACTGGATTCGCTTGGAATTTTCTTGCGGGATGACAAAGCTGACGGGCGCGCAAGGGAGAAATGAGTTCGTCGGCCCGCACCCTAGCCGAGCAGACCAAGATCGCCGTCCACGGAAATCGACTGGCCCGAAATTGTTCGGCCGCGGGAGGAGGCGAGAAAGACGGCCTGGTCCGCCAATTGATCGGCGGTGACGTATTCCCTGATCGAAACACTCGAAAACGCCTCGGCCTCGATCTGCGCCATGGATGCCCCGCGCGACTGTGCCCGCGCCTCCATAACGCGGCGCTGTCGGTCCCCCGCAACAAGACCGGGCAGGAGGGCGTTGACCCTTATGTTGTCGGGGCCGAGTTCCATCGCAAGAGACTTGGTCAAGCCGATCACACCCCATTTGGCGGCGGCATAGGGCGTGCGACGGGGGAACCCCAGCCGACCTGCGGCAGACGACAGATTCAGGATCGATGCGTTGTCGCTGGCCCTGAGGGCCGGGATCGCGATGCGGATGCAATTGAACTGGCTGGTCAGGCAAACATCGAGCGTGCGCGCCCAGTCACGAGGGTCGATGTCTTCGACCGCCGCTGTCGGGCCGGCGATCCCGGCGTTGTTCACCAGGCAGTCAAGGCCGCCCAGATACCCGATTGCGCGCGACATGAAATCGGCGGTTTGATCCGTGTCAGAGACGTCGCAAGTGTCTTGCCAGACATCTGGCAGGGTATCTGCGAGGTCGGAAAGCGCGGCGCTGTCGATGTCGCAGGTGCATACGCGCGCGCCTTCGGCGAGAAACGCCTCGACCAGCGCGCGCCCGATGCCGGATGCTCCGGCGGTGACGATCACACGGGCGTCTTTCAGTTGCATGTCCATCGGTGTCCCCCCTACCGTCTCCACACAACCGGAGGATACGATGCCCCGCAAGGTCATGATTACCTGCGCCGTAACTGGCGCCATACACACGCCGACGATGTCGCCGCATTTGCCGATCACGCCAGGTGATATCGCGGAGGCCGCGATCGGTGCAGCCGCAGCCGGGGCGGCCCTGGTCCACATTCATGCGCGCGATCCGGTGACCGGGAAGCCCGACCAGTCGCCTGAAGCGTTTGCCCCGATCCTCGGGGTGATCAGGCAGAGCTGCGATGCAGTCATCAACATAACCACGGGCGGCGCGCCGACAATGCTTGTGGAAGAGCGGGTGAAGCCCGCCGCGCAATTCGCGCCGGAGGTGGCCTCCTTGAACATGGGGACGATGAATTTCGGTCTCTTCCCGATGCTGGACCGCTATCCCACCTTTCAGCACGACTGGGAACGCCCCTACCTGGAAGGGTCGAAGGACCGGATCTTTCGAAACACCTTTGCCGACATCGAATACATCCTGACAACCTGCGCGGAGGGCGGCACCCGGTTCGAGATCGAGTGTTATGACATCGGGCACCTGTATACCCTGGCGCATTTCGTCGATCGTGGCTTGGTCAAGCCGCCGTTCTTCGTTCAGTCCGTCTTCGGCCTGTTGGGCGGGGTCGGTGCGCACCCGGAAGACGTGCTGCACATGAAGCGGACCGCGGACAGGCTGTTCGGGCACGACTATGAGTGGTCGGTGCTGGGTGCCGGACGCAACCAGATGGCCATTGCCGCGCAGGCGGTCGTCCTGGGGGGGCATGTCCGGGTCGGTCTAGAGGATTCGTTGTGGATCGGACCCGGGCGGATGGCAGAGAGCAACGCCGACCAGGTTACAAAGGCCCGGGGGCTGATCGAGGAATTGGGCTTCGACGTCGCGAGCCCGGCCGAGGCGCGGGAGATGCTAGCGCTCAAGGGTGCGGACCGTGTGGGATTTTAGCCGCCCTCTTCGGGCGCGATTGATGCTGATTCGAGGACAAACTGTTTCCTGAAGCGGCGGATTGCGCGCGGTGGGCGGAAGGCGTTTACGGAAACGATCAAGCGCAATCCTCTCGATCCGTTTCGCATGAAAGGGAACTGCAATTTGCGGGACGAGGCGATTCGATGCCCACTCCCGACTGATTCGGATCAATCGGATCAAAGGCGGGAACGTAACCGCTCAATAAAAATCGGCCCCCCAAATCAAATTGGGAGGCCGAATTCTTTTAAAATCTTACTCGTTCAAAAAGTGTCGCCGTCAAAGAATGGTAATATCCGACAGGGACGTCCCCGCGAGACCCGTCAGGAGCAGGGTTTCGCCAGTGGAATCGTAGGTCAACAGGAGGTCCGCGCCCAGATCGGATGCCGTAATCTGCGCTGGAGCGAGACCGATGAAGTTGATGACATCAACGCCAACTTCGAAGTCCGTGATGACGTCGTTGCCGATCTGCGTCTGGCCGGTGAAGACAAACTCGTCGGCGCCGCTTCCGCCGGTGAGCGTGTCGTTGCCGGTGGCGCTGGTGATGCGATCGTTGCCCGCACCGCCGTCGATGATGTCGTTTCCGCCATTGCCGGTGATCGTGTCGTTGCCCTCGCCACCATCGATCGTGTCATCGCCGAGACCGGCGTTGATGAAATCGTCGCCCGCGCCTCCGGAGATCAGGTCGGCACCATCGCCTCCGCCGCCGAGGATGGTATCATTTCCACCACCGCCGGAGAGGGTGTCATCGCCCACGCCGCCGTTGATATCATCGTCCCCTTCGCCGCCTTCGATGGAATCGTTGCCCGCTCCGCCGGACAGAAGGTCGTTGCCGTCGTTGCCGGAGATCGTGTCATCGCCCTCAAAGCCGAGGATGCTGTCATTGCCGAGGCCACCCGTCAGCAGATCGTCGCAATCGCCACCGTCTATCGTGTCGTTGCCGTCGCCGCCGCTGATGGTGTCTTCGCCATTGCCGCCCAGGATCGAATCGTTGCCGTCGCCGCCTTCGATGCTGTCGCATCCATCGCCGCCGTCGATGATATCGTCGCCGCCAAGCCCAAGGATCTTGTCGTTCTTTGCGGTCCCGTCGAGCGTTTGGCCCGAGTTGTTGCCCGTTATCGTATTGTCGATATCCTTGTCATCACAGCCGCAGTCGTCACCGTCCGGATCCAGCGGACCGCCGCCACCGGAGTGATCGTCATCGTCCTTCGGACGACACTTCTCTTCGATCCAGGTGATGATTTTCTTCACGATCCAGAAGAATTTGAAAGCGTGACCCGAGCCACCAGAGTCCGAATCATGATCCCGATCATTCGAATCGGAACCGTGATCCCGAGACTCGGAATGCTTGTCGTTTCTTTTTGAATTGAAATTGTGCGATTTCGCCTTGAACCAGAACATCTATACCCCCCGGTACATAAAAAACACGGTTGTAAGGTCACATTCAGGAAAGTTTTGTCAAGTTAACCTTTTGGAAAGGGTTACCGGGAACCGAATGATTCGGGCATTTTGACGTCCATACCGAGGCCGGACGCGACGACCCCATGCGGCGCTACTGCGGGGCTGTGGCGACAGCCGAAAGATGCTCTTCAACGCCGGCAAGTTGACCGCGACCGGTTGCTACCGAAAGCCGTGCAGTTGCCAGTGCGAGGTCGCGGCGGGCGCGTGCGAGAGCGAGATCATTGCGCTGGATCTCCTGCTCGGTATCCAGAAGCTCGAGGACGGTGATATCGCCGAGCGAAAAGGTTTCGCGCGACAGGTCCGAGAGGGTGCGGAACTGAACAGACGCGCGGTTCAAGGCGGCGATTTCGGCGCGGGACGTCTCGATGCCGACCAGCGCCCGCTCGACGTCGGCAACGGCACGCGTCAGCGTTGACCTCCAGGTCAGCTCAGCCTCGTTGGCGCGGGATTCGGTCGCTTCTCGCAAGGCGATCAGACGGTCGCGGCCAAGGAGGGGCAATGACAGCCGGGGGCCCAGGGAAAAACTGTCGGGGCTGTCGACCGTGATCGTGCCGGAGAGATTGAGGGCAGGGTAGAGCCGCGCTTCGGCGACGCCGATGGCAGCGAAAGCCGCGGCCAGTCGCCGCTCGGCGGCGACCACGTCGGGACGGTTGCGGAGCAGGTCGGCCGGCACGCCGACCGTCGCCTGCCGTGACGGAATCGGCTGTCCGCCGCCCTGTGAGCGCAAGGTTTGAACGATCGTTCCGGCCGGCACATCGAGAAGGGTTGCGATGACGATCGCATTTAGATGAAGGACATTTCGGAAAGCGGGAAGGTCGGCTTCAGCCTCTGAGACGCGCGCCTGTGCCCGCACGACGTCGTCGCGGGTCAACTCGCCGCTGCCGAACATCTGCTGTATGGAATTGAGAATCCGTCGACGACTTTCGATGGTGCGCTGCGTGGCCCGGGTACTTGCCTGAGCGAACCGCGCCTCGATGACGGCACCAACAAGTTCCGCCTGGAATGCAAGGCGCACGGCGGCGACATCGAAAGTCCGGGCTTCGAGTTCGGCTTGCGCCCGCTCGCGTCCTCGCGCCAGACCGCCGAAAATGTCGAACACATAAGTGCCGGACAGGGTCAGTTGTTGCGATGACGTGGTCGTGCCACCGCTTCGGACGCTTGTGCTCCTGGCATCGAGGGTGCCCGACAATTGAGTCGCGGTCACGCCCTCGGCACGCAGGAGGGCTTCCGCTTCGACCAGACGGGCACGGGCGATACGGATGTCGAGACTGCGTTGCAGGCCCTGAACCATCAACTGGTTCAGGGCTGGGTCACCGAGCTCGGTCCACCAGCGATCGTACGCGGTATCGCGCAGTTGGGAGGACTGCGCGAACGTGAAGCGCTCGGCCATGGCCACCTGTGGCGACGTGTAATCCGGCCCGACGACTGCGCAAGCGGACACCGTGAGGGCGCCGAGGAGGGTTGGAAGAGTTTTCAACACATGCTCGAAACTTATTGTTTCGCTTGCGATAGCAGATTTTCTCCGGGACACGTCGACAGGTCCGAATGCCAAGGGTCGATTGTCGCCCTCGGGACACAAACTGTGTCGAATTCATGGCAGAAAGGCCTAGCGTCGGGCGGAAACGTCGCCGCTCACCGATGTATTTGTATCCAGCGCAGGCCATGGGGCGGTGCAATGCATGCGGCACTGAGCCGTCCGGTTCGCCAAGCTCCGGTATCGACATTGATTCGACCACCTCTCGCCTCGAGGCGGTCCGTGACGATGTGTCCGTGGATCAGCCACAGGCCGTCCGGCCGTGGCCGCATCGAACCCGGGTGCCCCCAGAGCAGGGTCTCAGCCTTCTGGTCCTCCGGTGGCAGCGCGGGATCTGCCCCGGCATGAACCATCAACAGGTTGCCGATCCGGATCCACAGAGGCCGCGCGCGAAGCCAGGCCCGTGTTTCGCGACCGAGTGCCTGCGCCGTGGCCTCGGCCAAAGCGGTCAGGTCCGACCATCCCGCGCCGTTCTGCGGACCTAGTCCGAGCGACCGGAGTGTCGCATCGCCGCCGCCCCGGATCCAGCGCGGCCCCTGTCGAAGCGGATCGTCGAGGAAACCGAGGAGCATCGCCTCGTGATTGCCCATCAGGCAGGTCACGCGAGGGTCGGACTCGAGATTTCGCAACCGGGCCATCACTCCGGCGGAGTCGGGACCCCGGTCTATCATGTCGCCCAGGAAAACCGTCGGGAGCGACGGGTCGAGCTTGGACAAGAGATCGTCCAGGAGATCGGCACGGCCATGGATGTCGCCCACGACCTGAACGGCGGGCACGTTTCCCGGCAGACGAAAGGGCCTGTGACGACGCTCCGGACGGAATCTGTCCCACCAGCGCGGGGCGATCACCGAGGAGGCTGAATCGGGCATGACGTCAGTCCGGTCTGCAAGGCCGGGCGCGTGGCCCGTGCGCGGAGAAGCATAGGGTCGAGGTTCAGGCCAGTCCATGCCGCGATACCGCAGGACGTAAAGCGCACGATTGCCGCAGGAGCGCGCGCTGCTCTGGCGGATGACGCAACAGCTTGCCCGAGCGAAGCGCTCCTCCCTAGATGCGGTGGGGCATTCCAACCAGACAAGGAAGTCCAGATGCCCGATATCGATGTCACATACACAGAGACCTGTGGTCCGACCTGGAAAGCAGTCGCGGGTCCGGGCCGTGTCTTCATCTTCAACGACGACACCGAGGAGGCGCTTGTCTGGGCGATTGCCGGGGCCGCAGCGCCGACGGAGGCGTCGGGCTATGAGTTGCCGCCGCGCCACGGATCGCGGTCGGGTGCGGAGGCCATCATCGTTCCCGGCAACCGCCAACTCTGGATCCGCTCAGCCACGCCTGACGTCACGATGTTGGGCCACAAGGTCGTGTTGACCGTGGCGGCACTGCCCTGATGCGCACACTTGGCACCCCTTTGGCCCTCGGCCGTATGGGCCTTGGCGCCGGGCACGCATCCCTTTTGTCCGGCGGAATCGTCGCGCCGCCTGCACCGCCATTGACCCCGCCGCCGAGCGCGCTTCCGGCACCGCAAAACCTGTATTCAGCCTCGCAGTCGTCGTTCGCGGACGCGGGTTCGTGGTTCGACGGTCGCGGCGACTGGTCGATTCAGAATGGAAAGCTGGTCAAGAGCGGGACCGGAGCGAACGATGCGCGATTGAAGTTCGACGCGGCACTGACGGCCGGTCGCGCGTACTACACGCTGGTCGATCTGGACTCCGGCACAGCCGGGAACGTCAAGTTGCAACTTGCGTCGCCCGGTACGGGGCCAAGCCGTAACCTGCTGGCGAGCTGGACCAATTTCCAGTATTCGCCACGCGGGGAGGTCGGCGCGAACTTCGCCCGCCTGTCAATCAATCCTACGTCCGATTTCAACGGTTCTTTGGACAATGTGCGGGTCTATGACTTGTCGACCGTCGACCCGACCGTGGTTCCTTGCGATGTCATAATCATCGGCGGGGACAGCAATTCGTCGTCGGCGACATCCGAGTTCGTTACGCCCGCCAATCGGGAGACGCCGTTCGACCCGCGCATCTGGTTCATGCCGTGCCTGCGGACCAGCCCGACCTACAACGAACCGGGTCTCACGCGCCATGTGCCGGCACCCGCGATCGAGCCGATCGTAGGTGCGTTCGGAGCCAAACGGATGTCACCGTCCCATGCCGCTGCGGCCCAGTTGGTCGACTGGTCAGCCGCGCGGGGTCGCCCGCTGCTGATCATGGCGCTGGGCGAGGCCGGGTCCGGACTGCGCAATACGGAGGACTGGGTAAAGGGCTCCACGGTGAACAACACCGGGGCGCGGATGTGGAACGAGATGATGGCGATGAAGGCGGCGGTCATGGCGCTCGGGCCGGCACATCAGATCGTCGGTGCAATCTGGTCGCTTGGGGCGAATGACAGGTTCGGCGGAACGCAGGCGGGTCACGAGATTTCCATCGCACCGTTCTATTCGCAGTTCTTTTCCAATGTGCGTGCGGATGTGGCGGACGTTCCGATGGTCCTTGTGAACCTTGGCGCACACGTGAAGGCGGGCGGGGGCCTCGAGGAGGCGGATGGGCGATCGGAAAGCATGCGAATTATGCTGCGTCGTTTCGATCAGGCCAGCGGCGATCCGAGGTCGATCCCGCGGTTCAAGGTGATCGAGCCGCCGGTCGGCAATCAGCTGGTGCCGGGCGATGATACCGACCCGCACTTCAATGCGGTCGGAATACAGGCCAACGGACGGGCCGCGGGTGCGGCGTTGCGGTCGTTGCTGACGGCGGGCTGATCCCGGTCCTGCGCCGCCCGAATGACGCCGGAGAGTTTGAAGCAGGCTCCGATTTCTCTCGGGGCCTGTTTTTTTAACGACTGCTTCGGTTTCGGTAGCGGCGAGCGTGCGTGTGCCCGCCGGGGGTCGGTCTGATCTGATGACGGTTGCGCAGGCTGTGTCCGGTCGGCATCCTGCCCGCGATTGGAATGAGGGAAACCGGGATGGCATACAGGGGCGCTTCACTGCCGAAACGGGTCTTGCAGGGCGCCTTCGCGTCGGTCGGCTACAAGCTGGTGAGACTCAAGGGCTATGAGGCTCGTGAGCCTCGGACGCGCCGTAGCCCCGAAGGCTTCGCCAAGTTGTTTTGCATCGGTTTCAACAAGACCGCCACGACGACGCTGGAACAGGTGCTGCGTGCGGCAGGTCTGCGCAGTCCCAAACAGCTGGAGCAGGAAGCTTTGCTCGTGGGGGCGCTTGATACGGGCGACTTTGATCGCCTGAGGTCGTTCTGCGAGGAATACGACGCCTTCCAGGATCTGCCGTTCTCCCAGGGCAGCACCTATGTGGCCTGCGATGCGCTTTTCCCAGGATCGCGGTTCATCCTGACGGTCCGCGATCCGCAGGCCTGGGCTGACAGCTACATCCGCTACTATCGGCGCGAATTCGGCCTCGAGAACGTTGACCGTTTCGATGAGCAAACGTTCGCGGACAAGGCGCTCTATCTGGAGGCCGGGTACGTGCACCGCATCCTTCGGCCGCTGTTGACGGAAACGCATGGCGGCGAACCCACGACGCGGTGGGACCTGGCCTTCGATCAGGACTTCCTGATGGATCGGTACCAGCGTCGCAATGCCGAGATCCGGGCCTATTTCGCGAGACGACCACAGGATTTGCTGGTACTGGATCCGTCGCAGGAAGCCGATACGGGCTCTCTGCTGGCGTTCCTCGGACGGACCGATATCGAACCGTCACCGTATCCGCGTGCGAACGCGGGATAATCGAAACGGCTCCGTGTGCGCTCAGTTGGGGGTCAATAGCGACTGTGCATCGCTGGCCGACAGGCCTTCGATCAGAAGAGACTGATCGGGCGAAAAGGAGACGAGTGTGCCTTCGGCGACCGTTTCGAACGTCGCGGTCCGGATCAGGGCAGACGCGATCACGAGGCGGTGCCCGACGCTCCAGCCTCGAAGCCTGTCGTGCCCTTGTGCCGGATCGATCGTTACCGTTACCGCGCGGGCCTCCGGCGCGATGACATACAGATCGTCGCCCGCGCCGCCCGCCAGCGTCAGGTTCTGGCCGGTCGCCTCGAGCCGGTCATCGCCGTCGCCACCCACGAGCCGCCCGCCCTGACCTTGCAGGATGCCGCGTTCAACGTTCGCCGGCAGAGACCGCCGTCCCCAGGCGACCAGGGTATCGATTCCGCCATCGATCGGTTCTTCGATCCGGGTTTGGGGATTGCTGGCCAGATAGCGTTCCGGACCGGGTCCGCCGATCAGGCGCACCGTTTTGCCGCCATCGCTGAGCAGACCGCCGACGTCTGGCGCTTCGAGGCGCCCGTCGCCGTCCTCGTCCGTGGCAGGTTGGCTGGAGAGCGTGGCGAAAGTGTTCCAGATGTTCGGCTCGACCGGCCACCTCGAGTCGATCTGGCTCGGCGCGATCCGGCCGACCTGTGTATCGCGCAGGATGACGCTCTGTGGCCAGAACGGGTCTGCGCCGCTCGACAGCCAGACATCGCTTCCGACTTGTGTCAGACGCGTATGGGCATCTGCACTGTCAAAGGAAAACCCCTCCAGAACAAGACGGTCATCGGGTCCGAAGCCTTCGATCATCTTCCCTTCGCGACCCCGACTCACCCGGATTTCGTCCGCTCCGGATGACAGCTCGACAACATCGAAGCCCGCTCCGGGCGCGATGATGTCGTCGCCTGCCGTATCCCGGATCACGCTGGCGCGCGGATCGAACGCTGGCGCGCCCGCATTCATATCCAGCGTGAGGTCGGGGCGGAGTGCGCGTACGGTAATCGAGCGGATCAGGAAATCGTTCGCCGGGTCGAGGACCGCGTCGAGGTCGGCGTCTTCTGGCCAGGCGCCGCCCCGCGCCGTGAATTGGTCGTTGGCGATCAGGAACATCGGATCGCGCGCGTCGTCGGGGGTTGGCACGCGGTAGATTTCGCGCAGGGACAATCGATCAGGGCCGAAGTAGTAAACGATTTCCTCGGGCGTCCAGAGCGCGGCAAAGGTATGGACCGCCGCGTAGATGTCCGCACCCAGATCGTTGTCCCGCTGGTCCTTGGAAAAGTTGTAGACGTCCTGTCCGCCCCGCTGGCGGACCCGGGGAACCCGGGTTTTGGGGTCGTCGTCGAACGGATTGACGATATCGACCGCGTGGACGGCCCGGCGGTCCGCGTCGAGCGCGTCGAAATGCACGGCGGTGTTGAACCGACCATCCTTCGGCGTTCGCGCGGCGATCCCTTCGCCGTAGGCTTCGAAGATGTCGATCTCGGGTGGCCAGCCCGGTCCGGCGAACGTCAGCCAGAAAGCCGGCCAGCGACCCTTGCCGCGAGGGATCCGCGCCTCGATCTCGAACCAGCCGTATTGCTGCGCCCAAGTGTGCGCTGTCGTGATGCGGCCGGTCGCGTAGCGCACGTCGTCTGCGAACTGTCCCTGACCTGTGGCGCGCATCCTGTCGCCGACAGTCCCGAGGATCTCGGGGGGCAGGGCGATCGTCCGGATCGAGAGGCCTTCTGCCGTCGTTTCGAGAATCGGTGGGAGGAGGGCGTCCGCGTCATCGGGCAATTGCCCCCGATCCAGAAATACCGTCCTCGCGGCGTTCGTCATGAGGGATCCGCGAACGCTGTCCGTAGACCAAAGCCCGGTCCTGCCGTCGTAGCGGTTGAGACCACCTTCAAAGCGTTCCTCGATGATCGGGATGGTGTCCGACAGGTCCGGCGGCGGCGCGCCGACATCTGCCCGCAGGACCAGCGGGGTGATGCAGCAGGTCATGGCGGCGGCGACGAAAAGGACGGATCCGGCGGAAACAGTCATGCAGGTCTCCGGTGCTGGCATTCAGGACGGGCGAGGCGGAACAACGAGAAAGTGGCTGACAAGGTCTGGCCGATCTTCTAGACCCATAATGGCCTGATACAGATGGATGTCCATGATCGCCACCCCTCCATCCCGATCGCAACCCCCGGCACGAATCCGCTCGATCCAGTATCTTCGGGCGATCGCTGCGCTTGCCGTTGTTGCGCTGCATGCGAGCGAACGCGTGGATGCGTATCTGCCCGCCGCACTGGACGGCGGCCTGCATCTGGGTCACGCTGGCGTGGACCTGTTTTTCGTGATTTCCGGCTTCATCATGTGGAGCATCGGGCGCGAGGCTCCCTCCGATCCGCTTCGGTTTCTGGCGCGGCGGGCAATCCGGGTCGTGCCTCCCTACTGGATCGCGACATCAGCGTGGGTCGCCGTGATGCTTTTGGTGGGCGCGCAATGGATCGCGATCACACCTGCCCATGTCGGCCAGTCGCTGCTGTTCGTTCCTCATTGGAGCCCGACGTTCCCGGACAGGTTCTGGCCCGTCCTGGTGCCAGGCTGGACCTTGATTTTCGAGATGTTCTTCTACGGGATGTTCGCTCTTTCGCTGTTGGCGGCGGGAATGCGGCGGCTCGGCGTGCTGACGGCCCTGCTGCTTGCGCTGGTGCTTGCAGGGGTGGTGATCCGGCCCAACACAGCGGTTGCAGCGGCGTACACAAGTCCACTCTTGCTGGAATTCCTGTCCGGCTGTTTTGTGGCCGAGGTCCTGCGCCGCTGGCCCGGCGGGGCGGTGCGCGGGGCGGGCTTCGTGGTCGTTGGCTTGCTGGTGCTGGCTGTTCTCGGGTCCGGGGCCGCCACCGACCAGACCTCCTGGAGCCGCCCGATGATCCTGGGGCTCGCCTGCGTGTTGATCGTCGCCGGCACCGTTGGATTGGAGGACCGCTTGCCGGACCTGCCTTTGCTGGAACGTCTGGGCGATGCCAGCTATGCGATATATCTCTTCCATCTTTTCCTGCTCGTTCCCCTTGCGCAGGTCTGGCAAATGCTGCCGCAGGTTCACGGTCCACTCGGTGCCATCGTTTTCGTCGTCGTCGCGATGGGTCTGGCGTCGGTGATGGGGATCCTGCTCTTTGATCGCATGGAGCGTCCGTTGCAGCGCCGTCTCAACGGACTGGCCTTCGGACGCACGCGGAGGCCGCCTCTTGTCGAGCGCTGATGTCGCCACCGACCGTATGTCCGGCCCCGCTGGGACGACGGTGAAGGGACCACCGACACTACTCGGTCTGCAATGCGGGCGCGCAGTTGCTGCGCTGATGGTTGTGGTCTTTCACGCGAACGCGTTTCTTCTCCCCACGAACTTCTATGCGGGCGCCGATGCGGGTGCGGGCTGGAACTTCGGTTACGCCGGTGTGGAGTTCTTTTTCGTCCTGTCCGGCTTCATCATGGTGCTTGTCCATCGGGCGGATTTCGGACGTCCGAAGCGGGCGCCCCGGTTCCTGTGGAAGCGCGTCATGCGGATCTACCCGATCTACTGGATCGTGATGATCGGCCTCGTCGCGATATACTTCGCGTCACCGGGCCGCGGACCTGACCATGCGCGCGATCCGGATGCAATTCTCGCGTCGTTCCTGCTCTGGCCCACGGCGGAGGGTCCGATCATGCAGGTCGCCTGGACACTGCAACACGAAATGCTGTTCTACCTCGTGTTTGCCACGCTGCTCCTGAATTTTCGCGTCGGCCTCGGGATCTTTGCCGCATGGATGCTGGCCTGCATACTCGCGGTGCCCGTTTGGACCGACCTCGGACATCCGATGGCGTTCCTTCTCAAGCCGCACAACCTGCTTTTCCTTTTTGGCATTCTTGCGGCCTATGCGCATGAACGTGTGTCGCCTGCGATGGCGCGGGCCTGTTTCTGGTCAGGAACAATATTGTTTTTGGGGCTGGGGCTATCGGAGACATTGGGCGGGCTGGAGCCGTCCCCCGCGTTGATGCCGCTGGGCTACGGGGTCGGTGCGGCGTTTGCAGTGGTCGGGCTGGCCCGCGGCGGGTTGCCGGCGCCGAAATGGCTGGTGTTTCTGGGCGACGCCTCCTATGCCATTTATCTCGTTCACCTGCCTGCGATGAACGTCTTCGCGGTCTTCCTAAAACGTGCTGGACTGCAGGACATCCTGCCACCGCTTGCGATGCTGGCGCTGGTGACCGGGCTGGCCACGCTGGCGGGGGCCATTTTGCATGTTTTCGTCGAGAAGCCCCTTATCCGAACCCTGAACAGACGATTCCGAATCGCCTGACATATCGGCAGCTTGTCGCCGGGCCGAGGCACAAGTGCGCAGATTGTTGCGCATCTGGGAACGAGGTAAGGAATGCCTTGCTTTTCGCAGAAACAGCCGGGGATTTTCAGTCAAAATCATTGACAAAAAGTTAATTGTGGCCCCTTTATGTCCGCACTATGAAGTCTGTACGGCGGTTCGATTCCCGTGCCGCCGGTGTTGACGTCATCACTTGTGTGAAGATTATTTTTAGGAGAAGTAACCATGTCAGTTTTGGTAGACCCAAACGGCAACGCCGGTAGCGTTGTGGCGACGACCAACGGTCAAGACAGCATCAACGGTCAGGGCGGCGATGATTTCATCAGCGGCGCTGGCGGTGCTGATTTCATCAAGGGCGGCCCAGGCAACGACGACATTGCAGGCGGTGGCGGCGACGACACCCTGTCCGGCGCGGCTGGCGATGACAGCATCAACGGCGGCAACGGAAACGACAAGATCTCTGGCGGTGAAGGCAAGGACTTCCTCGTTGGCGGCCTTGGCGATGACATCATCTCCGGCGGTGCCGGTGATAACCGCATGGCGGGCGGTTCCGGCTCGGACACCTTCGTGTTCACCGCTGAGAGCACCGGCAAAGACAAGATCCTCGATTTCGAACTCGGGATCGATATCGTCAAGCTGAACGGCGTTTCCGTCACGTCCGTCGAGGCATTTGGCACGGGATCGATCGCGTATCTCGACACCGGCGGCTCGATCATCTTCAAGGGCGTCGATGTAAGCGACTTGGGCGACCTGTTCTTCGGCTGATCGTTTTCAAAACGAATGCTTTGCGATCATACCGCCCCCGGAACATTCTTCCGGGGGCGGATTTCGTTTCAGCACGGCGCGGGCGCATGTGCAGCATTGGCAAATCGTCCAGCTAAGCGGTATAGAGCGCTGAAACTGTATCCCGACCGGATCGGACGACTCTCCGTGACCCATGCCCCGCACAGCTACCGTCCCGAGATTGACGGGATGCGCGCCATCGCGGTCGTTTCCGTCATCATATATCACCTCAAGATCGAGGTCGGGGACGCGACGGTCCTGACCGGTGGTTTTCTGGGCGTCGATCTGTTCTTCGTTTTGTCCGGCTTCCTGATCACCGGCATCCTGCTTGACGAATTCCGGAAAACCGGTCGCATCAGCATCTCGCAATTCTACTGGCGTCGGGCAAAACGCATCCTGCCGCCCCTGATGCTGGTGATCCTCGCAAGTCTGCCGGCTGCCTGGTTTATCCTGTTGCCGAGCGAGATGGCGCGGTTCTGCGCATCGATCCTTGCCGCGCTCGGCTTCGTTTCGAATATCTTCTGGTTTTTCGAACTGAGCGAATACGGCGCGCAATCCGGCCTGTTGCAGCCGTTCCTTCACACCTGGTCACTGGCGATCGAGGAACAGTTCTATCTGGTGTTTCCGCCCCTTCTGATCGTCCTTCTGCGTCGGTGGACGCGGCAAGAGGTGTTCCGGATCATGCTTGTTCTGACGGCTCTCGGGCTGGCCGCGGCGGTCGCGCTGACAATGTACCATTCGCCGTTGTCGTTCTATTCGCCGACAAGCCGCGCGTGGGAGATGCTGGCCGGTGTCCTGCTGGCATTCCTCACCCGGATGGCGCCTGGTTTGGGTGCGGACACTTTGGTTGCGCGGGTCGCGCCCCCGGTGGCGCTGGTGGTTCTGCTGGCGTCCTTCGTGTTGTCGGACCTGGTGGACATGGCCCACCCGGGGGTTGCGACCCTGCCCGTCGTTCTTGCGACCTGCGCCCTGATCTGGTTCGCACAGGCGGGTGAACCGGTGACGCGGTTCCTGTCGCTCCGGCCCGTGGTCTGGATCGGCAAGCTGTCCTATTCGCTGTATCTTTGGCATTTTCCCGTTTTCGCCTTCGGTCGACTGTTGTCGGTTGGCGCGCCTGGTCCGGAAGAAATGATCCTCTGGGTGGTCCTTACGGTGGGTCTGTCATGGCTCGGCTATCGGCTGGTCGAAGTGCCGTTCCGGTTCCGTGTGCCGCCGCGTCCGTTTGCCTGGGCCACCGGGGCCGCGTTGGTGCCGGTCGTCGTCCTGAGCGTGGTCACGTTCACGGGGCTGCGCGGCGATGGTGGCCGAATGGAAGCGCTGGCGGCGCTCTACGGCGAGAATGAGATCGACAATTCGGTCCTGGGACGGGAAAGCTGGTCCCTCCTCGACGCGCGGGCGGTGAATGAGGAGATCGGAGCCTGGAACGCGCTCCGACCCTCCGAGACGGAAAAATCCGATCTCTGGTTTGATGACAATGCGCGGATCAAGATCCTGCTGGTGGGCGACTCGCTTTCGAAGGACTTGTGGAACGCCTTTACGCTGAACCGTGAGCTTTTCCCGGGCGTCGACTTCGCGCGATTCAACCTGCACCCCAAAACCCTCGAGGCCAATCTGGAAACTCTCGTCGGCACCCCGAATTTCGCCGCCGCCGACGTGGTCATGATCGCGCCGAACTACTATCGACAGTATCGCGACGCGCTGTCCACGATGCTCGGCGCCTTGCGCGATCGAGGCAAGACCGTGGTCGTTGTCGGCGCGACCGCGCAGTTCGACGTCGGCGGGTCGCAACCCCTGTTCGACTGGTATCTCCGGACGACCGGCGACCCGGAGGCCCTTGGTGCGCTGAATGCCCTTGCTCCGAAATACGAGACTGCCCGCACGCTCGCCCGGGATGCCGATATCCAGAGCATCGCAGAAGCGGCCGGTGTGATTTACCTGCCGCGCCGGGTGTTGGTCTGTCCGGACGCGACGTGCACGCTCGCAACCGATGACGGGCTCAAGACGATGTTCGACGGTCTGCACTGGACATTGGAGGGTGCGGCCCTGTTCGGACGCCGTGCGGCAGAGACGGGCTGGCTCGACCCCGTTCTGAACGCCGTCGAGGCTGCCGGATGACGTTCGTCTCACCCGCCCTGTCCGTCGACATCGGTGCCAGCCACAGGAGCCACAGGCAGACGTCGAGCACTTTCTGGGCGTTTGTGGATCTTGCCTTGCTCGTCGGGGCCTTGATTGCCAGCCTTGACATGCTGATAAACCTGCGACCGATCCAGTCCATAGTCTGGCTCTTGTGCTACGGCACGGCACTCCTCCGTGTCGCGATGGTCTGGCCGCTGTTCCTTCCGATGCTGATGCGTAGTGGCGTGATCCTGATCTATCCTGCGATCTGCCTTGTCTCTGTCGTCTGGTCGTCGACCAAGGGTTACAGCCTGGAAGCCGCCTTGCAGCTGTCGATGACGATCCTGATCGCACTGTATCTGGGATGGCGCTATTCCATTGCGGCGCTGATCAAGGCTGCGGCGGGCGTCATGGCTGTCGGTGTCATGCTGTCGCTCCTGCATCTGGCGACAGGTATTTTTCCCTGGCCCGTTCACACGCGGGCCGGCGGATTGGCGGGACTGTTTTCGCACAAGAACATGCTCGGGCTGAGGTCGGTCTTCTGCATGACGGCGATGTTGACGATCCTGATGATGGCCCGCGCCGAGGTGTCGCAGCGGGCAAGGATCGTGGCGACCGCGGTCCTTCTGGCCAGTCTGCTGACGGTGGCGTTGTCGCAGGCGATGACTGCCGTGGCGTTGGTGCCCATGATGGGCGGGATCGTCCTGCTGCTCTGCGTCCGCCGCTTGCCCTCGGGTCTGGCAATCGTCCTGATCGCGATTGCCGTGCTTGCCGTCGCGCTTGGTCCCTTGATCCTTGCTGTCCTGGGAACGAATCCGGTGGATGCCGGACTGGGCGCCCTTGGAAAGAACAGCTCGCTGACGGGGCGAACGACCCTGTGGCAGGTGGCGTGGGACGTTCATAGGGACCACCCGATCCTCGGCGTCGGCTACCGGACCTTCTGGCAGGCGCCTGAATTCATGAACGCCCGTTTGATGACCGCCGAGGCAGGCGCCACGACCAGTGTCGCGTTCCATAATTTCATACTCGAAATTCTTGTTTCCGCGGGCTGGACCGCCGTTGCAGCGATGTTTGCCTTGATCGCCCTCGCCGTGCGGCGCCTTTGGCGTCTGTTCGCCCTGACGCGATCACCGGCGGTCGCGGGGGCACTGGCCCTCGTGTTTGGTATCGTCGTGTCCTCGCTCTTCGGGACGACATTGTTTCGGGGACACGACTCGATGATCATCCTGCTGGTGGCCTTTGCGGTCAGCGCAAGCGAGGAGTTGCGCCGCCAAACGGTGCAAAGGGGCGCACGATAATGGCCGCGAAATTTTCGGCGAAGGGGGCCCGCATGTTCGGCAACGCGGGCCTTGTGCTGGCCGCGCGCGTGTCGGGTGCTCTGCTCACCCTTTTGTACACCTTCCTTTTGACGGGCGTGGCCCCGCCCGATGAGGTCGGCCGCGCGTTCACGGCGCTCTCGGCCGGACTTCTGCTCTCGGTGGTCGCTTCGCTCAATGTCGAGGCAGGGTCGATCCGGTTCCTGCCCCTCTATTTCGAAAAGAAACGCGAGGTGGACGCGGCGGGGTTCATCATCTGGTGTCGCCGCACGGTGCTTGTGGTCTGCGTCACGCTGGTCCTGCCCGCGGCCGCGTTCCTGTTCTGGTGGCGCGGAACCGAGGATGTCTGGCCGTATCTGCTGGCGTTGGCAGCAGCCCCGGTCGTGGCCAACGCGCGCATCAACAGCCGTCACGCCGTGGCGGTCGGGCTGGTACTGAGCGGGACGCTACCGCGCATTCTGGTGCGCCCGTTGCTGATGACAGCAGTGCTGGGAACCGGAACCCTGATGGGGTGGGAGCTGACCGCGACCGAGGTGATGGCGGCCTTTCTGGCGGCATCCTGCCTTGCGGCGGGTTTGCAGTGGATCCTGATCCGCCACGCCATGGCGTTCCGTCACGGGGTGACACCGCGTTTTGCCGAGGCCCGCGACTGGACCGTGCTCGGCCTGATGCTCAGCCCGATGCTGGTGATGACCGAGTACATGCGCAATCTGATCATCATCGCCGCAAGCCTTGTGCTGTCGGCGCCGGACATCGCGCGACTGGGCATTTCACTGTCGATGATTTCCGTTCTGAATTTCGCCGTCGGCGCACTCGACATGGTCTTCAGTCCGCGCATTTCACGCGCCACAGCGCAGGACCATCCGCTGGAACGGGCACGGATGCTGATGCTCTGCGGCGCGGGCAAGCTAGCCGGGCTTGCCGTCGGGGTGCCTCTGGCCTGGCTGCTGATCCCGGTGGCGCTCGGGTTGATGGGTGGGGCTTACGAGGGGGTCGAGGAGATGTTCCTGATCCTTGCCCTTATCCCGATCTCGAAAGCGGTGTTCGGCCCGACAAGCGTCGTTCTCAATATTACCGGGCACAAGGGCGTTCTGCTCTGGGTATCCGTGGCGGGCGCGGCGGGACTGGTGGTGGCAGTCCTGGTCGGCGAGGCGATTGCGGGGCAAAATGGGGCGACAGGAGGCGCGGCCCTTGCGACTGTTGCCTATCACGGACTGCTCTTCGCCGTCTGCCGGTCCCAAACCGGCATCGATACCACGGTTCTGTCGCTGTTCTGGGAGCGTCGGGCAAGACAGACGGGCTGACGCAGGCGTCAGCGTCCCTTGATGCGCCCGCGAAAGCGCGACCCCAGAACGAAGACCCTTCGCATCAGGGCCAGCATGGGACGGTTGTAGACCAGCGTCGTCCGGACCTGCTCGGAGAAGCGCACGAAGCGGGACGCAGGGTGGCCGGAGGCCGGGCCGTATCCGAACCGCGCCAGAACCGGACCCATGATCGCGTCAAGCCGTGGCAAAATGTCGGCGGGCAGTTCGGTGCGCCAAGCCTCGGCCCGGTCCGACATCAAGGGCCGTCCGATGTTGCCCTTCCAGGATGTTTCGGTGGGCTTGACGGTCCGCACCTCCTTCGAATGGTCGAAGACCGTCTCCGCAGGCGCAAGGTCGAGAAATTCGAGGAGCGGCGCAATTTCGGCGGGCGCATCGGCGATCAGCGCTTCGTATCGAACCATGTGGACCTGCGTCGGCCGAAGCCGCTGCTGCGACAACCCGTAGGAGATGTTGCGGACCCATTGCCGCGCGAGGAGCACCGGGTCGTCGCTGGCCCAATCCACCTTGCGCAGCGAAGCGATGCAGGCCCGCCCGTCCCGCATGATCCAGACGACGCGGGCATTCGGGAACCAGTCGAACAATTCGTCCAGATGGCGCAGGTGCAGAGGCGTCTTTTCAAGAAGTCGGGGTTTGCCGTCGGCGGCGCGAAATGCCTCGAGCACCGTTTCGAAGACACTCCGTTCCGTCAAGGCCGGCAGTGCAGTCAGGCGCGCGAGAAGGTCGTCGCGGTCGAGGACCAGAAACCGCATCGGTGAAGTCTCGATCCGCCGCACGACCGCCTCGGCGCCGCGTGCGAAGGCAGGGCCGATCTGGAATCGAACCATCGTGAGGTAGAGAGACTCCGGGGTGCTCACCACGTCAGGGTGACGCCCGAGCATCGACGCGAGCAATGTCGTCCCGGACCGGGGATGGCCGACCAGGAAGATCGGGCGGTCTAGCGTGTTCTCCATGTCCTGTATCATGGGGCGTTGTTGGCCGAAAACCATCGGCGGGTCCATGGCGGAGTGGGCATGGACGGGGCGATCCCGATGCGGGTGGATGAAATTGCGGGCAATGCGGGCGTTTCGTGCGCAGGGCGATTTCATGTCGTGTCATTATCGGGCAAGAGAGGCCGCGAGCCGTCTTCGACGCGACGGTAGACAAAGGAAGTGCCCCAATGATTTCTATCGCTGTGCTGGCCCACAACGAGGAAGCGGACATCGGACGATGCCTGACTTCGATCCTCGGGCAGGACGGTTTCGGGCCGGACGATCGGGTTACGGTTCTGGAGAACGGGTCCACGGACCGGACGGCCGAAATCGTCGAAGGCATCGCTGCCGGCGATCCTCGGGTGCGGCTTGTCCGGATCGCGCTG
Organism: Jannaschia sp.; assembly: GCA_049647445.1. Classification (GTDB taxonomy): domain Bacteria; phylum Pseudomonadota; class Alphaproteobacteria; order Rhodobacterales; family Rhodobacteraceae; genus Jannaschia. The sequence goes on from JBARXR010000231.1 coordinate 32,632, forward strand.
GGGGACAAGGCCAACGCGTGGGACGTCTACGTCTTCCGGGAAAGCCGGGCCATCCCCGCCGAAACACATGTCTTCATGGACGGCGACGTGACGATGAGGCCCGGCTCACTTTTGTCGATGCAGGAGACCCTTGCGGCACATCCTGACGCGCTGGCCGTTTCCAGTCTCCCCTTCGGCGGACGAACGGCGTCAAGCTGGCGGGACCGCATCCTGACGCACCACGGTCTTCCCGGGAACCTCTATGCCTTGCGGGATGCCACGGTGGATCGCCTGCGGGACGGCGCCTGGTGCTTGCCCGTAGGCTACATTGGTGACGATACCTTCCTGATGTGGCTTCTGAAGCGGCGGCTGTCGCCGTCGGGGACCCCGGACAAGGCAGCCATTGTGCCCGCAAAGGATGCGGGGTTCGACTATGAGTCGATTTCCGCGCGCTCCGTAAAGGGTCTGCGACAGCTCTACCGCCGTCAGCGAACCTACGGGATGCGCGATATCCAGACGAAGATCCTGATCGATCATCTGTTGGCGGATCCCGCGCATCGACCGCCACAGGCAATTGCCACGCTCTACCCCGACGCGACGCCCAAGGATGCGCTGTTCGGTCCCTTTGGGCGGCTTGCGCCGGTGCAGGCGCGCAAGGTGCTGTTCCTGCAAACCTGGTGGCGGACACGAAGGCCCCCCGAGCGGACCGCGAAAGCCTGGTTCGAGACCTGAGATGACAAGGTCCGGTCGGCCCGGTGCAGAGACGCACCTGAAACTGCAACGCTTGATGGAGACGTGACATGGCACGCAAGGCCCCCTTCCGGGAACGTATGACGCGGAGAGCGGCCATCGTGGCCGGACGCGCTCGCCACAGCCTTCCCAAAGGCGCGCCGCGACATCGCAGCGTGTTCCTGCATATGCCGAAATGCGGCGGCACCTCCCTGTCGGAAGCGATGTACGCCACGGTTCCCTTCTCGGAGCGGATCGGGGTGATCGATGCGATCTCGACACGCCGCGCCGCCGCGATGCTGCGCTTCGGGACGGATTCGGACACACAATGTCACGAGGACCTCGAATTCGGGCAGGACACGTTCGATCTGCGCGAGGGGCTGCTTTTGCAGCACATGGCATGGGACACGATGTTGATCCATGGACATGTCTTCTGGTCGGAGCAGGCAGAGCAACATTTCGGCGATGTCTATAAATATGTGACGTTGTTGCGGGACCCGGTCGCGCGGACCTTGTCGAACTATCGCATGGCGCGACGAAAGGGGACCGCAGCCGAAGATTTCGACGCGTGGCTGGAAGGGCCGATGGCCCGTCGGCAGGCGCAGGTCTATCTGCGATACTTGGCGGGGTCGAACGACATCGCCGAGGACGCCGTCTCCTCCGCGCTCGAACTGGCGCAGTCCCGGCTCGCGAGAATCCCGCTCGTCGGCTTCCTCGACGATCTTGAGGGCTTCGTGCGCGCCTATCGCGCGTTGTTCGGGGTGAAGCTGCGTATGCCGCAACTCAACATGGCGCCGGACGAGGCACCTGATCTGACGCCCGACCAGACCAAGCGGCTGCAGCAATTGTGCAGCCCGGACATCGCGCTTTGGGACGCCGCGCGCGGCAGACGCTGAGCGGCGCGGCGCCTATGGTCCGACACGAAGCCGCCTCATTGTGCTTGTGCAGCAATTTCTCAACTGGAAACAATGCGCCCCCGACATGGCGACAATGTCCATCGGAGCGACGAATCATACAGATATGACCAGAAGTACGGAATTATGTAAAGAAAACAGCTAGTAAAGTCTTGCCCTGTACGTCTACTGCCGGGATGGCGCTCGCTTCCGGCCAATTCTCACCCGCTGCTTTTCCGTGCTGCGAGTGCGAAAAAATGTTCAAATTTTCCAGCAATTGACGTTTTTCCGGTCTGTGAACGCCATGTTTCCGCCCAAATTCTTTACGCCCCGTTAGCCGGATGCTAAGGCTCAAATCGCGGCGTTCTGCACCCGCATATTTTTTTCTGTAAGGTTTTGGGGATTAGACGGATGCAACAGCTTCAGATTTCTCAAGTACTCCAGACTGAGACGTTTCCGGCATTGAGCAGAAACGTTCGAAAAGCCTCGAAGGCGGTGTTCGACTTCGCGTTTGCGATCGTCCTCCTCCCCGTTCTGATTCCGATCATTGGCGTGCTGTACGTCCTGACGCGGCTCGACGGTGGGCCGGGGTTCTATGGCCACGTGCGGGTTGGACGGGATGGACGCCTGTTCCGTTGCTGGAAGATCCGTAGCATGGTGCCTGATGCGCAGGCGGTCTTGAAGCGTCACCTGGATGAGAATCCCGAGGCTGCTGCGGAGTGGGCGCGCGATTTCAAGCTGACGGATGATCCGCGCGTGACCCGTCTGGGCAATTTTCTTCGCCGGACGTCACTGGACGAACTTCCGCAGATTTGGAATGTGCTTCGCGGTGACATGAGCTTTGTCGGGCCACGCCCCGTGACAGAGGCAGAGATGCCGAAATACCGCGGGTACGAGTGGAGCTACCTTTCCATGAAGCCGGGCATCACCGGTCTGTGGCAGGTCTCGGGCCGGAACGATTTGTCCTACGCAACGCGCGTTCGTCTGGATGCGGCATACTGCCGGCGCCGCACGTTTCTGGGCGATCTAGCGATCATCGGCCGGACCGCGGGCGCCGTTCTCGGGCGCACCGGTCGGTAGCCGATGGGCAACAGGGGCACAATCTGTTGGATTTGGTACAATCCGGCATAGTGAAGCGGAGAATGCTGTTATACGGTACCCTGCATGGGTACTCACCTCTCCGATGACACCCCGTCGTCGCCGCATGACCAGATGAACGATCCAGAAGGTTCGGACTCCAGAGTGAGGTCCGAACCTTTTTACATGGATGGCTTGACGGATGGAGGTCGATTGGCGATCGGGTCCGTCGTCCTGACGCTGCCAATTGCCTTGGTTCTGACG
>JBARXR010000232.1:0-5968 GCA_049647445.1 Jannaschia sp.
GCATCTTTGCTGTGGGTCTGCGGGCACCTACAACCTCATGCAGCCTGCAATCAGCCAGGAGTTGAAGCGCCGCAAGGTCGCAACCCTCGAAGCGCGACTGCCCGACGTCATCGCGGCGGGCAACATCGGCTGCATGATGCAGATCGGAAGTGCCGCATCGGTTCCGATCGTTCACACGGTCGAACTGCTGGACTGGGCGACCGGTGGACCGGTTCCACCCGCGATCCTCTCGCATGATCCGGTTCGCCCCACGACTCCGGAGCCGCCACGTCTGCGCTGACGCCCGGCGGGTCCCACGCCGTCACAGGGTCCGGCCGGTTGTCCCCCTGCCGGCATCATCGCGGGCGAAAGGTGGCGACACCGGGGCAAATGCGGCCAAAGCTGACGTATCCTGACGCAATTCACCTGATCCGTCCCGAAAGTTTCCAAAACCGGTAACAATCCGGTCCCGTTGGTGCCGCCTTCGCCCCCTACCAAGACGGGGCAAGTGAAAGGTGTCCCGATGTTTCCGACAGCCCGAAAGATCCTGATCGCCGTCTGCCTCTGGGCTGCTGCCATGGCACCTGCCGGCGCCCAGCAGGAGCGTTTGCACACCCTTCGGACCGCCGATGAAAGCCGCGGATGGGAGGCCGTCGGACGGCTCAACTTCGGTGAGTCGGGTTTCTGCACGGCTGCCCTTGTGACCGCCGATGTCGTGCTGACGGCGGCGCATTGCCTCTACAACACCACCACCGGCGAGCGGGTGCCCGCGACCGAGATCGAGTTTCAAGCAGGCCTTCGGTTCGGTCGGGCCGAGGCCTATCGCGGGATCCGCCGGATCGTCGTTCATCCCGACTACGATTTCTCCGATGAGGACAGGTTGAGCCGTGTCGGGTCCGACCTCGCCTTGCTGGAACTCGACCGTCCGGTCCGAAGCGGCCATGTCCGCCCGTTCCGGACCCAGATCCGTGTTCAGACCGGCCAGACCGTTCAGGTCGTGAGCTACGCAAAGGACCGCGCGGATGCCGCCTCCCGCGAGGAGGACTGCACGATCCTGACACGCGACGACGATATCCTGGTCCTGAGCTGTTCGGTGGATTTCGGCTCGTCCGGGGCGCCCGTTTTCGCGATGTACAACGGCGAGGTTCGGGTCGTGTCGGTCATTTCTGCCAAGGCGGAATGGGAGGGCCGCCCCGTCGCCCTCGCCGCCGTTATGGAGGGGGAGCTCGACGCGCTGATCTCCGAGTTCGCGCGCACTCCGGCGTCGTCTCCCGTCGGCAAGACCGTCAGCGCTCAAAGCCCGGTCGAGACATCCGCCGGCAACTGAGCGCGCGATCTTGTGACTTGACGGTTGCAGGGCGCATTGCATCTTTGGCACATGATCAGGCTTTGTGCATCACTTGCCGTCACACTCATGGCCCTGTCGGCAACGGCGGCGTCTGCCGTATGCCCGGAGACCCCTGACATCAGCGCGTCTATGGACATGCTATTGGCCGAGGTGCAGGCCGCTCCGACCGAAGGCGACGCCCGTCCGATCTCGAACCGGATGTGGGAACAGTGGACAAAGGCCCCGGACGATCATGCGCAGGAGTTGCTGGACGAAGGGATGCAGCGTCGTGGCGTCTTCGACCTCGCCGGTGCGATCGTCGCGTTCGATGCGCTCGTGCTCTATTGTCCGGACTACGCCGAGGGATACAACCAGCGCGCCTATGCCAATTTCATCCGTGGTGACTACGCTGCGGCGATCCCCGACCTGGAACGCACCATCGACCTCGATCCACGTCACGTCGCGGCCATCGCAGGTCTTGGCTTGACCCTCATTTCGCTCGGACGGGTAGGCGAGGGTCAGGACGCGATCCGCGAGGCGCTGACGCTCAACCCATGGCTGTCGGAGCGTCAGTTCCTGACGATGGAAACAGAACCGGGCCGTCGCGGCATCGATCTCTGACTTGCCAAGCGGGTCCGGTCCTGACTAAGCCCGACGCCATGCGGGTGTGGTGGAATGGTAGACACATCAGACTTAAAATCTGAAGGGCTATGCCCGTGCGGGTTCGAGTCCCGCCGCCCGCACACTGCAGCCTGTCCAGACGAACCGGCGACGCAACGGCCGCCCTACCGGATCCTTTCGGCCGACAGCGCGATCGCCTGCTGATAGACGGTCGCCGCGTTCCACTCGTTCAGAACCCGGAAATTCGGCGTGCCCTCCTGAAAGGATTGTCCCGGCTGCCAGCCTTTCTGGCGGAGGTAATTCGCGGTCGAGGCCATCGCGTCGGGCATCGTGTAGAAATCGACGCGCCCGTTGCCGTCGCCGTCGACACCATAAAGCAGGGCGTTGCCCGGCAGGAACTGGGTATGGCCCAACTCGCCATGTGCCGCGCCCTTCTGGCTGGGTGCAAGCATCCCCCGGTCCACCATCTGCAATGCCGCCAGCGCGTGCGGCGTGAAGAAATCCGAGCGGCGGCAATCGTAGGCAACGGTCAGGATCGACGAGACCACGTTTTCGTTGCCCATGTTGTTGCCGAAGCCGGTTTCCATCCCGTGGATCGCCAGCAGGATGCCCGCGGGCACACCATAGCGCGCTTCGAGAGATTGAAAGAATGGGCGGTTCTGGTTCAACCGTCGGGTTGCCTGACCCGCGAAACTGTCAAGCGATCCGAGACGGATGCGGATGAAGTCGTTGAGTTCGTAACGGACGCCCCGCTGGTTGCGGTCAGCGGCAATCGTCCGCGTCGCATAGTTGGCTCCGGCAAGGGCCTGAAGGCCCCGCTGGCCGATCCCGACCGCTGCCGCCTCCTGCGCGAACTGCTGCTTCCACCGGTCGAAGCCTCCGCCGTCATTGCCGCATTGGGCCGCAAGCGCCGGGCTTGCGGTCAGGGCGATTGCAAGTGTCAGGGCCTTCAGGACGGGCAGCTTGGTCATAAATGTCTCCGTTGGAATAACGCGGTCTCGAACGAGACCTATCACGGCGGGTCGCTTCGACAAACGCAAAGCCTCAGATCGGGGTTGCAAGTGACAACAGTTGATCGATGTCGAGGGCGGTCGCGAGATGCACCGCGAGGGCGTCGAGCGTCTTTTCGACCCCCTCGCTGTAGCGCCCCGCACCGACGGGCTTCCCCAGTCCGCTCAGATAGGCCGCGCGGAAGGCATCCTCGACGAACAGGCCATGCAGATAGCAGCCGCGCACCCGACCGTCCGGGCTGGCAGCGCCGATGGCCTCGCCGTCGCGTTCCAGCCAACCGCGCGTCGCGTCGGGGCCCGTGGTCCGGCCCAGGTGGATTTCATAGCCGGCGACCTCCGCCCCAGACGCGATGTCACGTGCCCGGACACGCGAAAGGTGCTTGTGCGCGCTCATCACCGTGTCGACGTCCAGAAGGCCAAGGCCATCGACGCGTCGCGGCGGTCCCTCCAGTCCGTCGGGATCGGCGATGCTCCGCCCCAGCATCTGATATCCGCCGCAGATCCCCAGAACATGCCCGCCCCGCCGGACATGTCCAGCAAGATCGATATCCCAGCCTTCCGTCCGGAAAGCGTCGAGGTCCGCGATCGTCGTCTTGGAACCGGGGATCAGCACCAGGTCGCAGACGGGAAGGGGACAGCCCGACGAGACAATTTCCACCGACACAGCGGGCTCGGCGGCGAGCGGGTCCAGATCGTCGAAATTCGCGATCCGGTTCAGGCGCGGCACCACGACGCGAAAGCCGTCGGTGCGCGGGGCTGAGCGGATGTCGAGAATATCTTCGGCCGGCAGGCGGTGGGCGTCGCCGAACCACGGCACCACCCCGAGGGGGGCCCAACCGGTCCGTCGCGCGATCTCGGACATGCCGTCATCGAACAGGGTCACGTCGCCCCGGAACTTGTTCACGAGAAAACCCTTTATCCGCGCCGCGTCCTTCGGGGACAGGACGACCTTGGTGCCGACCAGCTGCGCAATGACGCCACCCCGGTCGATGTCACCCGCAAGGATCACCGGCACATTCGCCGCCGCGGCGCACCCCATGTTGGCGATATCGCCCGCGCGCAGATTGATCTCCGCGGGACTCCCCGCCCCCTCGACGATCACGAGGTCGGCCTCCTGCGCCAGACGCCGGAAGCTTTCGAGGCAGGCCCCCAGCAACTGTGGCTTCAGACGCCCGTATTCCCGCGCGCGCACCGTCGCGAGGCGCTTGCCCTGGACGATGACCTGCGAACCGGTTTCGGTTTCTGGCTTCAGCAGAACCGGATTCATGTCGATTGTCGGCTCCACCCCGCAGGCGAGGGCCTGCAACGCCTGCGCCCGCCCGATCTCGCCTCCGTCGGCCGTCACGGCGGCATTGTTCGACATGTTCTGCGGCTTGAAGGGGCGGACACGCAATCCTGCGCGGGTGAAATGCCGGCACAGGCCCGCGACCAGCATCGATTTGCCGACGTTCGACCCCGCGCCCTGGATCATGATCGCCCGTGCCATTGCGTGTTATGTCCTTCGGCCGCTCATCGAGGGTTCTGACTGGATCGTTTTCCGGCCGGTGATGCCGCGCCGGGTGCAGGCCCCGGATCCATCCGCTGCGCGCTCACCGGCGCCGCACGACTTCGGACGCGGCATCCGCAAGTGGATCGCCATGCAGCGGCGGGAGAGGTCGGACCGGGAAACCGGCTTCTTCCATCAGCCGGTTGGAGGCCGTCTCCACCCGTTCTTCGAGGGTGGCCATGAAGGTCGCACGGTCCAGTCCCGGCTGGATCGGCTCCAGAAACTCTACCACGCCAAGGCCCTTCCGGCGCAGCACACCGCGCTTTGGCCAGAAGACACCGACATTCGTGGCCACGGGATAGCAGGGCTGCGACAGCTGCTCATAAAGTGCGAAGGTTCCCACCTTGTAGGGTTTCGTTGCACCGGGTGCGACGCGCGTGCCCTGTGGATAGATCAGCAACTGGCCACCCGCGCGGTCGCCCGAGCGCACGGCGGCCAACATATCCTTTATCGCCTCCGTCCGACGTCCGCGATTGACCGGGATACATCCGATCCGCATGGCGTACTGGCCGATCACCGGGGCGAATCTCAGGATCGCCTTCATCACGAAGAAGCCCCGCGGGATGCCTGTCCACATCAACAGGATATCGAGGAAAGACTGATGCTTGGCCGCCACGAGGGCCTCACCCGAGGGGGGTGTGCCACGCAGTTCCGTCCGCAGGCCGACAATGACCCGCAGCATCCACAGGACATGGCGCGCATACGCGTTGCAGGCGGCCCGCGCCCCTTCGACGGATACCAGCGCCCACGGCAGATAGGCGAAGCCGATAACGACCATCCACAAATACATGGCCGCGTTGAACACCAGGGATCTGATCAATTGCATCGCCGAAGCCTATTCAAAACGGGACAGCGCGGACAGGGCCGCGCGGCGGGTGGCGAAGAACGCCACGGTGGCGGCAAAAGGCGGGATCAGCAATGGCAGAAACCAGCCCGACCCCGCGAAGGCCAGGCCGGTCAGGAAACCACCTGCCGCATCCGCGCCGGGGAGCGCCGCGACGGCAGCCGTCCCGAAGGCCGCCCCGACCGCTGCCCCGGCCAAGGCGCGCAGCGTGAAGCGACGTGTAAAGGCACGAGCGACATAGGCGTCCCGGGCACCCACGAGACGCAGCACGCGAATGACCTCGGAATTGGCAGACAACGCTGCCTGCGCGCCAAGGGTGACCATCGCGCCCAGCGTAAAGGCGATCAATCCGAGCGCCGTCCACCCCAGAAGCTTCAGACGTCCGGCGGCCTCTATCAGCGGCGCACGCCAGCGCGTGTGATCGTCGAGGATCGCGCCCGGCACCTCGGCCGTCAGGCGCAGCCGCAGGCCCTCGGTGTCAAGGTCGTCGCCGACCACCTCGACCAGGCGGGGCAGGGGCAGGCGGTCGAGCGGCAGGTCCGGGCCGAGCCACGCCTCCAGCAGGGCGGCCTGTTCCGCGATGTCGAGGGCGCGGGCGGAGGCGACGCCGGGCGTTTCCCGCAAGATCGCGAGGACGGCGT
>JBARXR010000233.1:0-1883 GCA_049647445.1 Jannaschia sp.
GCATCGGCCATGCAGTTGGGGGGCGAGGTCGAGACGGGTGCGGTGCCGGGCGGTGGTTATTCGGTCCGGTTGTCCATTCCGCAGGCGGCGACCTAGGTCCGCAGATGTGTGGACGCTATGCCCTGACCTTGCCGCATGACGCCATGGCCCAGCTTTTCGCGGCGGCCCCGGCGAACGATCTGCCACCGGGGCCGCGCTGGAACGTCTGCCCGACGACAAGAATCCCGGTCGTGCGCGGCGGTGCGACGGGACGGGACCTGTTGGCCATGCGGTGGGGCTTCGTGCCGACATGGTATGAGACCCCGACGGGCGGACCCCTTCTGATCAATGCGCGTGCCGAGACGATTGCCGATAAGCCCGCCTTTCGCGCCGCCTGTCGCGACAGGCGCTGTCTCATCCCGGCGACCGGTTTCTACGAATGGACCAAGACCGGGGACGGAACCCGGTTGCCTTGGTATTTTTACAATGAAGACAAAAGCCTGATGGTCTTCGCGGGGATCTGGCAGGACTGGGGACCGGACCGGATGGCAACCTGCGCAATCGTCAGTTGTGCGGCGGGTCCGACCATGGCCGAGGTCCATCACCGGGAGCCTGTGACCCTTGCCCCGGACGACTGGCCGCTGTGGCTGGGCGAGGCGGAGGGGAAGGCGGCGCCGTTGATGCGCGCCGCGCCGGAGGGCCGGATCGCACGGCATCGCGTCGCGCGCGCCGTCAATTCCAATCGCGCCGAGGGTCCGGAGTTGATCGATCCGCTGATCGACGAGGACGAGTGAGCGCCTGATGGAAAGGTGCGACCCGCGCATTGCGCGGGCCGACCTGTCTTGCGGGAGAGAGGCGACGGATCCGACCGGAGGATCGCAAGGGGGGGGAGATTGATCTACCCCGTGCCGGATCATCGCCTTGATAAGAAGGTTATTCACGAAATGGGGCAAACCTGTGGCATTGGTTTGTACAAATTGGGGTAATCTTCGGGACAAGCGATTTCTGTCGCCTGCCCGGAAACAGTAGCCGTCACATCCCGCGCTGGTCCGGGGCCGTTGCCTCGGTCGCGAGATCGGGGACGACGGTGGCGAGTTCCATCACCTGCGTTTCCTTTTCTCCGAGACGCCGGAGCGTCACGGTCCGGTTCTCGACTTCCTGTTTTCCGATGGCGAGGATGACGGGGACCTTGCCGAGGGAATGCTCGCGGACCTTGTAGTTGATCTTCTCGTTGCGGGTGTCGGCCTCGGCCCGGACGCCGGCCTTCACCAGTGCCGCGACGACTTCGGCCACGTAGTCATCGGCGTCCGACACGATCGAGGCGACGACCACCTGACGCGGGGCCAACCAGAACGGCAGTTTGCCCGCGTGTTCCTCGATCAGGATGCCGATGAACCGCTCGAACGAGCCGAGCGTGGCGCGGTGCAGCATGACGGGGCGGTGCCGCTCGCCGTCCTGACCGATGTAGCTGGCGTCGAGCCGTTCGGGCAGGACGAAATCGACCTGATGGGTGCCGCACTGCCAGTCGCGACCGATGGCGTCGGTCAGAACGAATTCGAGCTTGGGGCCATAGAACGCGCCTTCGCCGGGGTTCACCTCCGGCTCGATCCCGGCGGCGCGGGTGGCGGACAGAAGGGCCGCTTCGGCCTTGTCCCAGACTTCGTCGGAGCCCGAGCGCACGTCGGGGCGGGTGGAAAACTTGACCTTGAAATTCTCGAACCCGAGGTCGCGGTAGATGCTGGTCAGGAAGTCGATATAGATGCGCGTCTCGGATTCGATCTGGTCCTCGCGGCAGAAGATGTGGCCATCGTCCTGCGTGAAGCCGCGCACGCGCATGATACCGTGCAGCGCGCCCGAAGGCTCATACCGGGCGCAGGAGCCGAATTCGGCCATCCGCAGCGGCA
>JBARXR010000234.1:0-4203 GCA_049647445.1 Jannaschia sp.
CGCACAAGGCGGGCGCTAAGTCATTGAGGCAGGTTTCATACAGGCAAGAAACCTATCGAGCAGTGCCCCGTTTATAGACCCTTAAGCCGGAGACGCAAAGAGAAAGTTTGGTCTTGCTGAATCGACCCGGTTAGAGTTGCCCCTAACAATACAGACTCTTGAGGGATTGTCTCTGACATGGCGCAGCATCGTTTCACCTTGCGTTCGGGGGTTTCGCGGCTCCGGGCGGGTCTTCTGGCAGCGGCGACGGCCGCCTTGCCGATCGTCGCACTGGCCGACGGTCACGGCATCGCGCTCTACGGGGAACCGGCGTTGGCGCCGGACTTCCCGCATCTTCCCTACGTCAACCCGGATGCGCCGTTCGGGGGCACGTTTTCGGACGGTCAGGTCGGCAGCTTCGACAGCCTGAACCCCCATATTTTACAGGGCCGCGTGCCCTGGCAGTTGCGGTTTCTGGCCTATGAATCCCTGTTGGGGCGCAGCTGGGATGAACCCTTCACGCTCTATGGTCTTCTGGCCGAGTCGGTGGAGGTGAACGAGGCCCAGACAGAGGTCACGTTCACCCTCGATCCGGCCGCCCGGTTCTCGGACGGGACCCCGGTGTCGCCGCAGGACGTCATCTGGTCGTTCAACATCCTGGGGCAGGAGGGCGCGAACGGTCGATACCGCGCCGCCTTCGCCAAGGTGACCTCTCTCGAGCAGGTCGGAGACCGCGGCATCCGCTTCACGATCGACGCACCCGACCGGGAATTGTTGATGATTCTCGGGCTGCGTCCGGTGATGAAAAAGGCCCAGTGGGCCGCCGACGAAGCCGCCTTTTTCCAATCCGGACTCGATGTGATTCCCGTCGCGACCGCGCCCTATGTGATCACATCGTTCGACGCGGGACGTTTTGTCGAACTGAGCCGCGATCCGGACTATTGGGGTGCCGATCTTCCGTATCGGCGCGGCACCAACGTGATCGACACCATCCGGATGGAGTTCTTCGGGGACGCCACCGCTCATTTCGAGGCCTTCAAGGCGGGCGAACTGTCGATGATGCGCGAGACGAATGCCGCGAAATGGGCCCGCGACTACGACTTCCCGGCGGTGCGGTCCGGCGAGGTGCTGCTGTCGGAAGTTCCCCACCAGCGTCCCACCGGCATGACGGGCCTCGTGATGAACACCCGGCGTGCGCCGTTCGACGATTGGCGCGTGCGCGAAGCGATGATCCAGGCGTTCAATTTCGAATACATCAACGGCGTCATCAACGGCGACCCGCAACCGCGCATCACGTCCTATTTCGCGAACTCGCCGCTCGGGCTGGTGCCGGGGCCCGCGTCCGGCAAAGTCGCGGCCTTGCTCGAACCTTTCGCGGGCGACTTGCTGCCGGGTGCGCTCGACGGGTACGATTGGCCGGTCGGCGACGGGCGGGCCGCGAACCGGTCGGGCATCCGGACCGCATCGAACCTGCTGGCGGAGGCCGGATATACCGTCGAGGACGGCGCGCTGACCGGACCCGACGGTCCGGTGCGGATCGAGATGCTGGTGCAGAACGGCTCGTCCGAGGTGGCTTCGATCGTGGACATATACGCCGAGGGCCTGAAACGGCTCGGGATCGCGGTCGATGTCGCGAGTGTCGATGACGCCCAGTACAAGGAGCGCACCAGCGTCTACGACTTCGACATGACCTGGAACCTCTGGGGCCTGTCGCTCAGCCCCGGAAACGAGCAATCGGCCTACTGGGGGCCCGACGGGGTCGAGACCCCCGGTTCGCGCAACCTGATGGGTGCGGACAATCCCGCGATACCCGCGATGATCGACGCGATGCTGTCCGCCCCCACGCAGGAGGATTACGTCGCCGCGATCCGCGCGCTGGACCGCGTGCTGACGTCCGGGCGCTATGTCATTCCCGTCTGGTACAGCCCGGTCAGCTGGATCGCCCACGACGCGAGCCTGACCTATCCGGCCGACCGTCTGCCGATCTATGGCGACTGGATCGGGTTCCTGCCCGACGTCTGGTGGTTCGAACCGGCGCGATGACGAGACCCCGACCCGCGCAGGCGCATCTCCGGATCAGGTCCAGTTCGGAAGATCGCCGCCGGGCAGGGCCGCGCGCACCTGCACGAACGTGTCGAACGGCAGCCCCTGATCGCGGCAGACGCCTTGGACCCAGTCATCCGACATCATGACGAAATCCAGCACGGCCGCGAGGAACAGCGGGTCGCCCGCGGCCGCCCGGATCGATTCTCCGTCCGCGCCCGAGGCGGACAGGAAGGTGTCCGTCAAATCGTTCGCAATTAGCCAGCTCAGCGCGCCGAGCGCCACAATCTCTGCGCGATCCTGTGTCATGGTGATATACGTCCCTCGGGGCCCCGTCCGGAAACCTTTTGTTAACCTTCACATGACCATACCTGTGTACATCGGATGGTATAGCACTCTGTCTGATGATTGAAATCGCGAGAAAGACCTAGCATGTCCGGGCGCATCCTGATCGTCGACGACGTCGCCACGAATCGAATCGTGATGAAAGTCAAGTTGACGGCTGCGCGCTATGACGTCGTGCCGGCCTGCAGCGGCGCGGAGGCATTGCAGATCGCGCGTGCCGGAAACATCGACATCATCATCATGGACATGATGATGCCGGGCCTGACCGGCGCGGAGACATGCGAACGGCTTAGGGCCGATCCGGCGACCGCGTCGATTCCGGTCATTCTTGTGACCGCCAGCGACGATACCGAGGCGCGGATGGAGGGATTGTCCGCCGGGGCGGACGATTTTCTGTCGAAACCCGTCGATGAGATCGCCCTGTTGGCCCGTGTCCGGAGCCTGCTGCGCACCCGCGAAGAGGAACGGACGTTCGAAGAACATGGCAATGCGCTGTTCGGCATGGACATGGGCGGCATGGAGCATGGCGTGTCGCTCGGGTTCGGCGACAGCGTCCAACAGGCCGGTTTCACGGCCCGCCCCGTTCCGGCGGAGGGTCAGATCGCACTGGTTGCCGGGGGCGATTCGTCCTGGTTGCTGCGGCAACGGGACCGTTTGCGTCCGCTGTTTCGCGAAAAGGTCTCGATCATCGGGCGGGACATGGCCCTCGCCCTGACGCCTGCCACGGCCCCCGACCTGTTCCTGATCGATGCCGACCTGAGCGCGCACAACGCCGGTCTGCGCCTGATGTCCGAGTTGCGGTCGCGCCACGCGACCAAGCATTCGGCTTTCATCGTCATCCTGCCTGCTGGCGACAGCGAACGGGCGGCGACGGCGCTGGACCTCGGCGCGTCCGATGTCGCCTATCAACCGTTCCCCGTGGATGAGATCGCGATGCGCATCCGCACGCAACTCGCCCGCAAAAAGCGCGCCGACCGGATGCGGGACGCGCTCGAGACGGGTCTGCGGCTGGCCGTGATCGACCCGCTGACCGGCCTGCACAACCGGCGCTATGGGCTGCATCACCTCGACCGGGTCGCGATCCGCTGCCGGGCGCAGGGGATCCGCGCGGGGGTGATCCTGATGGACATCGACCATTTCAAGGCGGTCAACGACACCCACGGGCACCTGGTGGGCGACCGCGTGCTGTCGAAGGCGGCGCAGGTTCTCAAGGACAATCTGCGCGGCGAAGACCTCGTGTGCCGCATCGGCGGAGAAGAATTCCTCGCCGTCCTTCCGGATTCCGGGCTGGACCAGGTGCGCACGGTGGCCGAACGCCTGCGCCGCGCTGTCGAGACGCTGGAGGTGAGGCTCGACGATGGCAGTCGTCTGTCGATCACCATGTCGCTCGGTGTCGCCATGCTCGAAGACCGCGACGATGCGCCGACCCATGCGCTTGCCGTGGTCGACCGTGCCCTTTACGCCGCCAAGGGTGCGGGCCGCAACCGCGTGGAACTGGGGCAGCAGGCCTGACGCCAGCCCGCGCCGTCTCTGTTCCGCCGTCATTCCCCCGCCGTCAGTCGCGGGAGCGGCGTCGCATCCCGTCTTCAAGGGCCGTGGCGAAGGCGGCCCGCTCGGCCGGTGTCAGGCTCTCGACGATGTCCACCAGCCTTTCGAGACCGCGTCCCGCAAGATCCGCCTGAACCTGACGCTGCGCCTCGAGCGCCGCACGCAGGGCCTCCGCGTCGAAGGGCTCCGCCGTCAGGGCGGCGATAACCCCGCGCCTGCTCTCGGCGATCCGCGTCCGACCCTGCCGCAACTGGGGGTCGCCCCTCAGCCGTTCGCGCAATTCGGCCC
>JBARXR010000235.1:0-18012 GCA_049647445.1 Jannaschia sp.
GTCCTGGGGTTCGGGGCCGCACTGCTGCGCCCACTGTTTGCCCGGCCCCTCTCGTGGCGGGTGCTGGACGCCCTGATCGCGGCGGTCATGTGGGCCATTGCCGCAAGTCTGCTTGCGGGCTGAGACACTTGCAACCCGGTGCGCCACGGCGCAAGGCTGGCGCATGACGTCACCCGGCCGCCCCCTGCAAGGCATCCTGTGGATGATCGCGACGGGGCTGTGCTTCATCGCGGTGACGGCCGTGGTGAAGCACGCGGCACAGGACCTGCCCGCCGCCGAGGCCGCGTTCCTGCGCTACCTGCTGGGCCTCGTGTTCCTGATCCCTGTCGCGCGCACGCTGCTGGCCACCCGGATGCCCGCCCGGCAACTTGCGCTGTTCGGCGCGCGCGGGGTTGTCCATTCGCTGGCCGTGATCCTGTGGTTCTTCGCGATGACCCAGATCCCGATCGCGGAAGTGACGGCGATGAACTACCTCAACCCGGTCTATGTCACTCTGGGGGCCGCGCTGTTTCTTGGCGAAAAGCTGGCCCTCCGGCGGATCATGGCCATCGTCGCTGCCCTGCTTGGCGTGGTCGTCATCCTGCGCCCCGGCTTTCGGGAGATCGAGGCCGGGCATCTTGCGATGCTTCTGACGGCGGTTCTGTTCGGCGCGTCCTATCTGCTGGCAAAACCGCTGTCGGACCGGCATTCGGCGTCCATGGTCGTCGGGATGCTGTCGCTGACGGTCACCATCGGGTTGGCCCCGTTCGCCTTCGCCGTATGGGTGGCGCCGACGGTGACCGAGGTGGCATGGATGTTCCTCGTCGCCTTCTTCGCAACGACCGGACACTATGCCATGACCCGCGCCTTCGCCGCAGCGCCGGTGTCGGTGACGCAGCCGGTGACGTTCCTGCAGATGGTCTGGGCCGTCCTGCTCGGCTGGGCGCTGTTCGATGAACCGCCCGACGCTTTCGTCATACTGGGCGCGGCTGTCATCATCGCAAGCGTCAGCTTCATCGCCTGGCGCGAGGCGCGGCTGAAACGACAGATCACGCCACCTGTCCACGCCACGAAACACTGATCCGACAGGAGCCCGACCGTTAACGATTTGTTAACTTTTTGCTGGACCGCCGCGATGCGAATGCGGCATCAAGGCGCATGTTCCGTCTCTGTTCCCTTCTTCTTCTTCTGTGCCTTGCCGCACCCGTTGCCGCACAAGGCCTGACCGGTCCGATCCGCGTGGTCGACGCCGATACCATCGACATCGGCGCGTCCGAGACGATCCGCCTGATCGGCATCGACGCCGCCGAGGGCGCGCAGGAGTGTCTGGCCGCCGATGGCCGGGTCCTGCCGTGCGGCCAGATGGCGACGGACGCGGCGCGTGCGCTCTATGGTGGGCGGCGGGCCGATTGCCGTGTCGAGGGCACCGACCGCTATGGCCGGTTCCTCGCGACCTGCTTCGTCGACGGGATCAACCTGAACGCCGATCTCGTGGACCGGGGCCTTGCCCGCACCTACAACGGCGATCTGACCTATGCCGAGGAACAGAAGGCCGCCGTCCTCTTTCGTCGGGGCCTCTGGGTCTACGACATGATCGATCCCGCCGTCTGGCGGGCGGAGCAACGCGCGGCCCGCGCCGATGATTTTGCGCCGAAGGCCGGGGCCTGCCCGATCAAGGGGAACATCTCGGAAAGCGGGCGGATCTATCACCTGCCGGGCAGCCGCAGCTATGATGCAACCCGGATCGACACCTCGCGGGGCGAACGCTGGTTCTGTTCCGAAGGCGAGGCACGCGCGGCGGGATGGCGCAGGCCTGGCGGGTGAAGCGGCGAGACCCGTAGCGCACGGGTGCCGTCCGACACGTGCGCGCCGGTCAGGCCTTGGCGTCGGTGCCCTCGACCTCCGCCTGGAAGTTCTCGAAGAACTGATCGGCCATGCGGGCGGCAAAACTGTCGATCAGGCGGGAGCCGAGTTGCGCGATCTTGCCGCCGACCTTGGCGTCAACGGCATAGGTCAGCTCGGTGCCGCCCTCGACCTCGGCAAGCCGCACATCGGCGCCGCCCTTGGCAAATCCCGCGACGCCGCCCTTGCCCTCGCCCGCGATGCGATAGCTTTCGGGCGGGTGCACGTCCGACAGGGTCACGGCTCCCTTGAAGGTCGCCTTCACCGGTCCGACCTTCTGCTTGACGGTCGCCTCGAAGCCCTCTTCGGGCGAGCCGGTCAATTCCTCGCAGCCCGGAATGCAGGCCTTTAGGGTTTCGGCGTCGTTCAGCTTGGCCCAGACGACCTCACGCGGGGCGGCGATTGTGCGGGTTCCGGTCAGTTCCATGTCGGTCTCTCCCTGAGATGTTGTCGCAGTCTTCGCAGAAGAATGGATACCCTCACAAGTCGTAAGGCAGGACGCCGCGATCGTTCGGGTCGATTGTCAGCGGACGTTCCAGCGGCGGCACCGCGCGTTGCGGGCAGGCGGTGCGGGCACAGATGCGGCACGAGACGCCGATGGGCTCGAACGCGCCCCCCATGTCGAGGCCGTCGGCATAGACCAGACGATCCGCATGCCGCACCTCGCAGCCCAGTGCGATGGCGTGACGGCGCACCGGCGCGTCCCAGGCGGTCGCGGGACGGGACACGTCTCGGGCAAGGCAGAAGTATCGCACGCCGTCGGGTGTCTCGGCCAATTGGCGCAGGAAGCGGCCCGGGGTCTCGAAGGCGGCATGGACGTTCCAGAGCGGACAGGCGCCGCCGAAGCGCGCGAATTGCAGGCGGGTCGCGGAATGCCGTTTGGTGATCTGCCCCGCCGGATCGACGCGGACAAAAAAGAACGGCACGCCCTTCGCACCGGGCCGTTGCAGAGTGGAGAGGCGGTGGCCGACCTGTTCGAGCGAGGCGCCGAAGCGGCGGGCCAGCACTTCGAGGTCATGGCGCGTGTCCTCCGCCGCCGCACGGAACGCGGCATAGGGCATCAGTGCGGCACCGGCGAAATAATTCGCCAGCCCCGTGCGCGCGATGGCGCGGGCATCGGGCGAGGCAAGGCGCGCAAGGTCCAGAGCGGCATCCAGAAGCTTGCCCTGCGACACCAGCGCGACCTGGTGCAGCGTCTGGAAGCGTCGCGTGGCAGGATCGGATCTGGCCGACAGGACCAGTTGGCCAGCCTTCATGTCGAACTGGCGCAGGCGGTCCGTGTCCTCGACCGTTACCCGGACGTTCCGATCCTGCCAGAAGCGCGCAAGTCCCGCGTCGAGGTCGGGCCATTTCGCCGCCAGTCCCTCCGCGGCGCGGTCCACGTCGTCGATGTAGTTGTCACAGTAATGGAAGAAGTCGCGCACCTCTTCCCACGGGGACGGCGCCGCCACGCCCGACGACCCGAGGGCCGCGTCGAGGGACGCCAACCGCTCGTGTCCATCGCGGTAGGCGCGGTGCAGCGACAGAAAGGCGCGGGCCAGTGCGGGCGCATTGCCCGCCGCCAGCCGCAGGTCCGCCAGCGGAACGCCGTCGCCGAACACCGGGTCGGCCAGTGCTTCGCGCATGTCCGACACAAGCCGGGCCTCGTCGCCGCCGCCGAGTTCCGTCACGTCGAAGCCGAACTCCCGCGCCAGCGCCAGGACCACGGTGGTGCTGACCGGGCGATTGTTGTTTTCCATCTGGTTGAGGTACGGCAGCGAAACGCCGAGACGCGCGGCGAATTCCGTCTGGGTCAGCGTCAGGCGCTGGCGCACCTCACGCAGCTTGCCGCCGGCATAGAGTTTCTTGATCGCCATCGGGGCCCCCTTTGCAAACCCCCTTAGCAGGGTTCGCAAAGCGTTGTCAGGCGACTACGATCCGGTTTCTGCGGATCGTCATCAGGATCGACACCACCGCGGCGGACCCCGACGCGAGCATCAGAAGTTCCAGCGGAAGTGGCGTCGTCGATCCCTGCAGCACCCAGCCCGCGACCGCAGACAGGGCGGCGCCGCCGCCGATCATCATCGCCCCGCCCAGACCGCTGGCCGTCCCGGCCAGATGCGGACGGACCGACAGCATTCCCGCCGTCGCATTCGGGATCACCATGCCGTTGCCAAGTCCCAGAAAGGTCGCAAAACCGAAGAACAGCCATTCCGACGCGTAGCCCGAGGCGGTCAGGACCGCGAGCGCCATCAGACCCGAAACCTGACCGATGGAGCCGATCAGGATCATCCTGTCGATGCCGATGCGCTGCGAGAACCGGCCGGAAACCCCGTTGCCGACGAAATAGCCCAGGGCCGGCGCCCCGAAGAACAGCCCAAGGGTTGCGGCATCCATGCCGTAGATCTGGGTGCCGACATAGGGCGCGCCGCCCAGGTAGGCGAAGAATGCGCCCGAGGCGAAGGCAGATGCCGCGCAATACCCCCAAAACCGCCGGGAGGTCAGAAGTTCGGGGTAGTCACGGACCTGATCGCGGAACGAGCCGCCGGTTTTCGGCGCCGTCTCTCCCAGGTCTTTCCAGGTCAGTGCGAACAGAAATGCCCCGGCGGCCAACAGCAGCCAGAAATTCGCGTGCCATCCGTAAACGGATTCGAGCCAGCCGCCGATCGCCGGACCGATCATGGGCACCACGGACATGCCCATCGTGACGTATCCGAGCATCGAGGCCGCCTTGTCCTGGGGATAAAGGTCGCGCACGATCGCGCGCCCCAGCACCATCGCCACGACGATCGCCGCCTGCGCCATCCGGAAGGCGAGGAACGTCTCGATCGTCGGGGCCCAGATGCACCCCAGCGTGGCCAGCATGAACAGGACGATACCCGTCAACAGGACCGGACGACGTCCGTAGCGGTCCGAGATCGGCCCGATGACCAATTGCAGTGCCGCGTTCACCCCGAGATACAAGCCAACCGACAACTGGATCAGGCCATAGTCCGTGGCGAAATACTCGGCCATCGCGGGCAGCGACGGCAGGAAGATGTTCATGGCAAGCGTCGAGACACCAACCAGAGCCACGAGCGTCAGGATGTGCGGGGGACTGCGGCGCGCGAGGGGGGGACTGGTTGTCATCGATGTCATTGTGATCCGTTAAAATGGTTTTTCCAGTGTGTCTATTTGCCGAACCGCACAGCCGATTGTGCGGTTCGGGCGGGAACCGCGGTCGAGGCCGACTGGATTTGCAGGTTTGCAAATATCTCTTCTGCAATATTCCATTATTTGCAAATATTCCAAACGCCCCTTTCCGCCGCACCGGTCAGCGCGTAGCCATGGAGCGGACATCACCGGGAGGCCGCCATGACCGATATCCTTGCCGAACTGGAGCATCGCCGTGCCGAGGCGCGGGCAGGCGGCGGGGACCGACGGGTCGCGGCACAGCACGCCAAGGGCAAGCTTACGGCGCGGGAGCGGCTCGAACTTCTGCTGGATGCGGACAGTTTCGAGGAATTCGACATGTTCGTGACCCACCGCTGCACCGACTTCGGGATGGAGGGCGACCGGCCCGCCGGGGATGGTGTCGTCACCGGGTGGGGCACGATCAACGGGCGACTTGTCTATGTTTTCAGTCAGGATTTCACGGTCTTCGGCGGATCGTTGTCCGAAACGCATGCCCAGAAGATCTGCAAGATCCAGGACATGGCGGTGCAGAACGGCGCGCCCGTCATCGGCCTGAACGATTCCGGTGGTGCGCGCATCCAGGAGGGGGTCGCATCGCTGGCCGGCTATGCCGAAGTGTTCCAGCGCAACATCGACGCCTCGGGCGTCATTCCGCAGATCAGCGTCATCATGGGCCCCTGCGCGGGCGGCGCCGTCTATTCGCCCGCGATGACGGATTTCATCTTCATGGTCCGCGACTCGAGCTACATGTTCGTGACCGGTCCCGACGTGGTGAAGACGGTCACCAACGAAGTGGTCACGGCAGAGGAGCTGGGCGGGGCGACCACCCACACGCGCAAGTCCGGCGTCGCGGACGGCGCGTTCGAGAATGACGTCGAGGCGATGGCGGAGGTGCGCAGGCTGGTGGATTTCCTGCCGCTCTCGAACCGCGAAAAGCCGCCGGTGCGTCCCTTTTTCGACAGCCCGGACCGGGTCGAAGCCAGCCTTGACACGCTGATCCCCGACAACGCCAACGCGCCCTACGACATGAAGGAACTGATCGGGAAGCTGGCCGACGAAGGCGATTTCTTCGAGTTGCAGGAGGAATATGCGAAGAACATCCTGACCGGCTATATCCGGATCGAGGGGCGCACGGTGGGCGTGGTGGCCAATCAGCCGATGGTGTTGGCCGGGTGCCTCGATATCGACTCGAGCCGCAAGGCCGCCCGGTTCGTGCGCTTCTGCGACGCCTTCGAGATCCCGATCCTGACGCTGGTGGACGTGCCGGGCTTCCTGCCCGGGACATCGCAGGAATACGGCGGCGTCATCAAGCACGGCGCGAAGCTGCTGTTCGCCTATGGCGAGGCGACGGTGCCGAAGGTGACGGTCATCACGCGCAAGGCTTACGGCGGGGCCTACGACGTCATGGCGTCCAAGCATCTGAAGGGCGATTTCAACTACGCCTGGCCGACAGCTGAAATCGCGGTGATGGGGGCAAAAGGCGCGGTCGAGATCCTGTACCGGACCGAATTGGGCGACGCGGACAAGATCGCGGCGCGCACGCGCGATTACGAGGACCGCTTCGCCAATCCTTTCGTGGCGGCCGAAAAGGGCTTCATCGACGAGGTCATCATGCCCCATTCCACCCGCAAGCGCGTGGCGCGGGCCTTCGCGTCGTTGCGCCAGAAGCGGCGCGACCGCGCGTGGCGCAAGCACGACACGATCCCGCTGTGAGCGGCGCGGGCCACCGGAGGCCATTCCGTCGCGAAGACTGGCAGCGCGATGGCCGTGGCTGGTACGTCGCGCGGGACGCCGACACCTTCGCGCTGAGCCGCAGTCTGCCGGTGCGTTGGGACGTGGAGGCGCGGGCGGTTTTGCCGGACCTCGCGCGGCGCAGGCTGGCCCATGCGGTGCGGCAGGACCTGTGGCGGATGTTGCAGAACATCCGGGGCTTTGCACCTGCGGTCGAAGTAACGCGGACGGAGGTGGGCTGCGCGGTGCGGGCGGGTGGCGCGGTTGCGGGCCGGGTGCCTGCAACGCTGGCCGCTCGGATCGACAGGATGCTGCACGATCCGGCACAGAGGGCGTCCTGGGTCCGGGCCGCGAAACATCGGGAGGCCGCGTGATGGGAACATCGCACAGGCCGGTCGCGTTCGCCTGTAAAGGAGAATGCCATGACCAAGGACCACGGACCCAGCATCAAGGACGACGAGACATACGAGGCCCTTCGCGAGGACGGGGCGTCCAAGCAGAAGGCCGCGGCGATCGCGAACGCCCAGGCGTCGGACGACCAGTCGCCGTCGGAAAAGGGTGGCAAGGCCCCGCCTTACGAGGAGTGGACGAAGGACGATCTCTACGACCGGGCACAGGACCTGGAGATCGACGGGCGGTCGGACATGACCAAGGACGAATTGATCGGGGCGCTGCGGAAAAGCTGACGCTTCGGCCAGAGAATAGCGCCATGACGCTTTTGTCGGGGCGAGGCTTTGGCGTGGCCGACAGGGGGCGCGTCTCGTTCGAACGCCTCAGGACCCGATCCTCTGTCGCGGACCGACTGTCTCGGCGTCCCAAGGAGGCGGGCGGCACGGTTGGTCCGGATCTGTCCTGGTCGGTTTCCGGTTCGGACAGAACGGCGGAAAGGTCGTTCCCCTGGTGCGATCATCACAGGGTCGCATGCGTCCTTGGCGGGGTGTTCTTCGAACGGGAAAGATCGATCGTCCCGCCGCGCGGTCTCCGGGACCGGGACGTGTCCAGATACGGCGACGTCGACCCGACCGGGATCACGAGCCTTTTCGAGGGCGCCGCCCGACGGGAGGTCGCGTCATGATCCGCGCCGCACTTTTGGTCTGTCTTCTGTCCGGTCCAGCCGCCGCGCAGGGCGTGCCGTCGGGGCAGGCCGTGATCCTGTGGCAGGTCCTGTGGGAGCGGGTCGATGGGCAAGGGCCGCAGGCGATCCTGCGGTTCATCGCGCCGGGCGTGGCGCGCGACGGCGGCGCGGTGGATTTCGAGGCCGCGACTGCGGACATGGACTGGCTCTGTCAGACGCACGGCCTGCCGGTGGCGGCCCTGCCTTACGCGCGGTCCGATTCGATTGTCATCAACCTGATGGACCGCGGGGTCCCCCGTGGGGTCACCGACCCGGAGGCGACACAGTTTTTCGGCGTATACCGTGTGGAAAATGACACCTGCGTGGCAGAAGATTTCTGATGGATGTGCCGCTCCGAACAGATTGCTTGCGGTTCACCCCCGGCCTGCCGCAAAGTCGCCATGTTCCGGGGGGTCGCGTTTTACGCGCCTCTTTAACCTGTATCATATGGAGACTGACATGCAGAACCTGTTCAAGATCGTCGCCGTCCTTGGCGTCACCGCGACTCTCGCCGCCTGTGGCGCGCCCGAAGAAGAGGTCGTGTTCGTCCCGACCGTCGCACCCGAGCCGGTTTCCGGCAAGTTCTGAGCCTGCCAGCAATGCGGAGCGGCCCGGTCGGGTGGATCCGCATTCGCAACAATTCGCTCGTTCGGCCTGTTTTGATGCTGGCTGGACACAAGCGGGGCGGGCAAGTGAGGCATTTTCGGGGCAGCCGTATCGCGACGGAAATACATGCGGTATGGGTCTGACAGGTCGCCGCGAGGCGATCCAATTCACGGGCGGCGCGGGGGATGAAACCCTCGTGCCGCCCGTCAACGTCAGGAGACACGAATGTCGAACGTCATCAAGGCCGTCTTCGCTTTCGCCGCGCTGTCGGTTCTCGGAGCTTGCTCCAATCCGCAGCCCGAGGAAATCGTCATCGTCGAGCCCGCACCCGTTGTGGTCGAGCCGGTCAGCGGCAAGTACTGATCCCGGTCCGGGGCGGGGAGCGATCCTCGCCCCAACCAATCACCTGACACCGAGGCCCGATGGGCCGATGACCGCGGCGACGCGCATGGGGAGGGGCCCATGCTGAAGCATCGCGGCTTTCCGGGCAGATTGCCCAGCACGGATTTTCAATTCACGATACGACGCGCGAACCCCAAGGGGGCCACGCCGCTCAAACGCCTGGAGCGATATCGGGACCGTCGGACGCCCGACAGGCAGGCGGATTCAGGGTTCTTGAAGGCCCTGCTGGATCACTTCGGGACCGAGCCTTTCGAACGCGGCAATCTGGACGCCGGACGCCTGTCGTGGCTGTTCGGTCGGGAGGTCGTGGCGGTCGATGATCCTTTCGACCCGGTGAGTTACGAAGCCCTGTTGCGGGTGGATGAAAAAGCGGCGCGCGTCAATTTTCCGGAAATTTTCGCCCCGGATGTCGAGGATGAGATACTCGACGAGGACGATTGGGACGACGAGTGAGCATGATTTTGCGCATTCAGGGCCGCCATAAGCCAACACCCGCCGATCCCGGGGGGGTGGCGCGATCTCGCTATGTGGATTTGCGAAGCGGGTGCACGGTCATCTCGCGTCGCGGATCGTGCGATCGGACACGGTCGAACAGTCCGGGACGTAAGTGGAACCGTACCCCTTCCCCTTCCGGGCGGTGGGGAGCCCACCCCGGCTTCCTGCTGCCCGGACCCCTTTCCGTAAAAGGCCCACGCACAAGGGTCACGCGGGATCGGTGCGGGCCGGACGTCACGGCCCATTTCGGACGGAAAGAGGCAAGAGGGTCAGGAGCAGTTTCATGCAGATGGTCAATCGGCTCGGGGCGGCGCTGTGCGCGGCACTCGGGCTTTCGGCTTGTGTCGGTTCGGATGTCGAACGAGCCGGGATCGGTGCGGCGGCAGGTGGTGTCGGTGCCGTTGTGGTGGGGGCCAGCGTCGCCCCGATCATCGCGGTCGGCGCCCTTACCGGCGCTTTGGCGGATGATGTCACGCGGGACCTGCGCTGACTGTCATTGTCATTGCATAACATCGGCCTTGCGTGGAAACGTGAGGCTCCAAGGGGTGGATAAGCCTCGCAGCAGTATCGGAGATTCCATATGCGCAAATTCGCAATTCCCGCCGTGGCCCTCGTCACGTTGCTATCGGCCTGCAACACCGGCTTCATCGACAGCGACGTCGAGCGTGGCCTCGTCGGCGCGGGCGGTGGCGCCATCGCGGCCAAGGCACTCGACCTCGACACGGGAACGGGCGCGATCATCGGCGGCCTCGCGGGCGTGTTCTGCGACGACGCGGGCGTCTGCCGGTAAGGCGGAAATCTGCGCACCGGGGCGTCAGGGCGCACCCGGTGCAACCATTTCGTCAGTCATGGCGTTTGGCTTCAGCCATATAACTGGAGTCACATCATGTATCGCAAGTTCATCGTTCCCGCCGCAGTCGTCGTCACGCTTCTCTCGGGGTGCGTTCAGGACGGGGATATCGAACGGGGTGCCATCGGCGCCGGTATCGGCTGCCTTGCCGGTGAAGTCCTCCGGGACGGAGCCTGCGTCGAGGGCGCGGTCCTTGGCGGCGGCGCAGGTGTCCTGTCGAACCGCCTCTGACGCGACCGACACCGCACACACGCACAACGGGACTGTCCGGTCATCTGACCGGGCAGTCCTTTTTCGTTTTCAGCCGGCACAAGACCGGGGAAGGGGGGACACATGTTCGACAAGATCCTGATCGCCAACAGGGGTGAGATCGCCTGCCGCGTCATAAAGTCGGCCCGGGCCATGGGCATCAAGACGGTTGCGGTCTATTCCGATGCCGACCGCAATGCCCTGCACGTCAAGATGGCGGACGAGGCCGTGCATATCGGGCCGCCACAGGCGAACCAGTCCTATATCGTGATCGACAAGATCATGGCGGCGATCAAGCAGACCGGCGCGCAGGCGGTGCATCCTGGCTATGGTTTCCTGTCGGAGAACCCGAAGTTCGCGAAGGCCCTCGAGGCGGCCGGGGTCGCGTTCATCGGCCCGCCCGTGCGCGCCATCGAGGCGATGGGGGACAAGATCACCTCCAAAAAGATCGCGGCCGAGGCAGGGGTGTCCACGGTGCCCGGCCACATGGGCCTGATCGCGGATGCCGACGAAGCCATCCGGATTTCGGGGCAGATCGGGTATCCGGTCATGCTCAAGGCCAGCGCGGGTGGTGGCGGCAAGGGCATGCGGATCGCGTGGTCGGAATCCGAGGTGGCGGAAGGCTTCCAGGCCTCCAAGAATGAGGCGGCGGCCAGCTTCGGCGACGACCGCATGTTCATCGAAAAGTTCGTCACCCAGCCGCGCCACATCGAAATACAGGTGCTGTGTGACCAGCATGGGGGCGGTGTCTATCTGGGCGAGCGGGAGTGTTCGATCCAGCGCCGCAACCAGAAGGTCGTGGAGGAGGCCCCGTCGCCGTTCCTCGATCCGGAGACCCGCAAGGCCATGGGAGAGCAGTCCTTGGCGCTTGCCCATGCGGTCGGTTATGCCAGCGCGGGCACGGTGGAATTCATCGTGGACGGGGACCGGAATTTCTATTTCCTCGAGATGAACACGCGCTTGCAGGTCGAACATCCGGTGACGGAGTTGATCACCGGCGTAGACCTTGTCGAGCACATGATCCGCGTGGCCTATGGCGAGAAGCTGTCGTTCGGGCAGGACGACGTGAAGCTGAACGGCTGGGCGATGGAAAGCCGTCTTTATGCCGAGGACCCGTATCGCGGGTTCCTGCCGTCCATCGGCCGTCTGACCCGCTATCGCCCGCCCGCCGAAACGGCGGGCTACAAGCCGGGCGTCGTGCCCGATGCCCCCGTGGTGCGCAACGACACCGGCGTCTATGAGGGCGGCGAGATCAGCATGTATTACGATCCCATGATCGCCAAGCTCTGCACCTGGGGTCCGACGCGGGCCGATGCGATCCAAGGGATGCGCGATGCCCTCGACGGGTTCGAGGTGGAAGGCATCGGGCACAACCTGCCGTTCCTGAGCGCGGTGATGGATCATCCGAAATTCGTCTCCGGCGACATGACGACGGCATTCATCGCGGAGGAGTTTCCCGACGGCTTCGATGGCGTCGATCTGCCCGAGGCCGACCTGAAACGCATCGCCGTCGCCTGTGCCGCCATGCACCGTGTCGCCGAAATCCGCCGCACGCGTGTGTCGGGGCGGATGGACAACCACGAGCGCAAGATCGGCGATGACTGGGTGGTCATGCTGGGTGGTGCGCGGTTCGATTGCGTCATTACCGCGGACCGGGAAGGCGCCGACGTGACGGTCGGAGACGAGACGTTGCGCGTCACCGGCAACTGGACGCCCGGCGACCAGTTGGCGCGCATGACGGTTGGTGGCGAAGGTCTGGTCGTAAAGGTCGGCAAGATTTCCGGTGGGTTCCGTATCCGGTCCCGCGGGGCTGACCTGAAGGTTCACGTGCGCACCCCGCGTCAGGCGGAGCTGGCCGCCCTCATGATCGACAAGATCCCGGCCGACACCTCGAAGTTGCTGCTGTGCCCGATGCCCGGCCTGATCGTGCGCGTCGATGTCGCAGAGGGGGACGATGTGCAGGAAGGCCAGGCTCTGGCCGTTGTCGAGGCCATGAAAATGGAGAACATTCTTCGGGCAGAACGCAAGGGTCGCGTGTCGAAGGTCAACGCCAGTGCGGGCGACAGCCTTGCGGTGGACGATGTGATCCTCGAGTTCGAGTGAGGTTTTGGAGCAGGCGTCCTTCATAGGCATCGACGCCCGCATCTGGCAGGCGCTGATCGCCGGAGGCGTCGTGGCGCTTGGCTGGCTGGTCAACGGCTGGTCTCAGCGCCGCGACGCCCGTCGTTTGCGGCAGGAACGGCTGCGCGATGCCCACAAAGCGCTGTTCGCCGAAATTCGGGACGTCTGCGCCGCCTATTGGAACGAAGGCGAGGCAGAGGGCCATGCGGCGGCGCTCCTTGACCGGATGACGCAGGAGCCGGAT
Organism: Jannaschia sp.; assembly: GCA_049647445.1. Taxonomy (GTDB): domain Bacteria; phylum Pseudomonadota; class Alphaproteobacteria; order Rhodobacterales; family Rhodobacteraceae; genus Jannaschia. The sequence continues at coordinate 12,847 of JBARXR010000235.1, forward strand.
TTTGTGCCCTTCATCCCAAGGGAACGGCACGGCCTGATCTATGAGACGATGATCGGACAGATCGACGTCCTGCCGCGCCAGACGATAGACTGGATCGTCTCGTTCTATGCGCTGATCCGGTCGATCGAGGCCCTTGCCGAGGACATGCGCGGCGAGAGATTTCCGACGCTGGAACCGAAGCGGCGGCGGATGATGTATTCAGACTATATCAAGATGCGGCAACGGGCATTCGGCTTTGGTCAACATGCCCTGCGCCTGATCGACGCCTACTCGACGGACGGTGTGCCGGGCGCGGAGGCCATCCTGTCTGGCCTCAATAGCCCGGAAGCGGGCCGTTTTTCCCCGGCACGTCCGGGTGGGGATTGAGGGGAATGCTGATGTCGCGTTCCATAGAGAAGCTCCTCGGCTACAATCATATTATGTGTGCTCGCGGCTTGTCTGACAAGGGTCAGCCGTCGATGCGCCCGTCCCGCCCCTCGCGTTCCTCACGCAGGCGCATCGGCATCTTGTCGATTGAGCGGCTGAGTTCGCGGACTGTCCAAGGCAGGGGCTTGCGCAGCACGACACCGCCGTCCTTGCCGATCAGGACCAGCATGAACCCGCGCGGGCGCAGTTTCAGCCGCAGATCGCTGTTGTCCGCCGGGTTCGTGTCGGTGATGACGATCACGTCCCGTTCGATCAATCGGTCGAGTTCGGCGGTGATTTCCTCCATCTGCTGGACGAAGGCCGGGTCACGAGGCGAGTTGGCGAAGACCACCACGGGGCGCGCGACCCACATCAACTCGTCGAGGACGACTTCATCGGCCGCGAAGATGCGGCCCGGGTCGGCCAGCCATTCCTCCTCGACCGACAGGCCTTCGGCGGCGGACAGTGGCAAGGCCAGGAGGCCGAGCGTCGCGAGTGTGGCAAGGACAGAAGGCAAGTGCATTGTGTTCCGGTCTGTTATGATTTCGTCAGATATAGGCGGGAGGTCGGGAATGGCGAAGAGCAGAGCGACATCTTCACCGCAATTTGCCGTGAAATCGAGGATTAACCGGACGGGAACGTGTGTTGGGACAGGGTCGAAAGCCGAGTTCCCGACCCGAAAGGCGCAATGATGCCCCCGAAGCCATATCCCCCCGTCACCCTGCACCTCGGGGCCCATCGCTCCGCGTCCAGCAGCCTGCAACGCCTTCTGGTGCACAACCGGCCGATGCTGGCAGCCGAGCGTATCGCCCTGTGGACCCCAGCCGAGACGCGGGCGGGGCTGATGACCGGCGTGCTGGGCGATCCGGGCCGGATCGATCCGCGCCGCGACGTCATGGCGCACCGCGCCGCGGGCCGCGTGTCGATGCTGCGCGACGCGATGCGACAGGACGGGGTATCGCGACTGGTCGTGTCGGACGAGAACATGCTGGGCGGTCTGCGCGAGAACCTGTTGCTGGGGCGGCTCTATCCTACGGCGGCCGCCCGGCTGGCGCGGATCCGACTGGCCGTGCCGGGTGTCGACCGGGTGTTCCTCGCGATCCGCAGCCCCGACGCCTGGTGGACCAGCGCGTTCGCCTTTCTGATGACACGCGGGTTCGCACCGCCCGACAGGATCACGCTCGATGCCGTGCTGCGGGCCGGGCGTGGCTGGCGAAAGGTCATCGAGGACGTCGCCCGGACCTTTCCGGATGCGGAGATCACCGTCTGGACCTATGAAGAGACCGGGGCGTCGCCCGACAGGGCTTTCGAGGTGCTGACGGGCGTGCCGGCGGATGCAGGCCAGGCCCCGAGGCTGAACACCTCACCCGGGCTGGTCGCCCTCCAGGCGCGCCTGCGCGACGAGGGGTGCGTGACGATATTGCCGGGAACGGGCGATGCCTATGCGCCCTTCAGCCCGGACGAACGGGCGCATTTGCGCGATGCCTTCGCCGCCGATCTGGCCTGGCTGCGCAATGGCGCGGACGGGCTGGTCAAATACCGCACGCGAGGGGCACGGACCCCGCCTGCACGACAGAGGAAAGGAACGGTTCATGTCAGGATCAGAGGATCCCAGAACGCGATGGGCGCATCTGGCTGAGGGGGAACTTCGCGGCAAAACGCTCGACGATCTGACTTGGCACACGCTGGAGGGGATCGCGGTCCAGCCACTCTATACCGAGGCCGACCTGACTGGTTTGGGCCACATCGGCACCTTGCCCGGCGAGGCGCCCTATACGCGGGGCGTCAAGGCCACGATGTACGCCGGGCGGCCCTGGACCATCCGGCAATATGCCGGGTTTTCGACGGCCGAGGAGTCGAACGCTTTCTATCGTCGCGCACTCGCCGCCGGGCAGCAGGGGGTGTCGGTCGCCTTCGACCTGGCGACCCACCGGGGCTATGACAGCGACCATCCCCGCGTGGTCGGCGACGTGGGTAAGGCCGGGGTCGCCATCGACTCGGTCGAGGACATGAAGATCCTGTTCGATGGCATACCGCTGGATCAGGTGTCGGTCTCGATGACGATGAATGGCGCGGTGATCCCGATCCTCGCGAATTTCATCGTGGCGGGCGAGGAGCAGGGCGTATCGCGGGCCGCCCTGTCGGGGACGATCCAGAACGACATCCTCAAGGAATTCATGGTGCGGAACACCTACATCTATCCGCCCGAGCCTTCCATGAAGATCATCGCGGACATCATTGAATACACGGCGGAAGAGATGCCGAAGTTCAACTCGATCAGCATTTCCGGGTATCACATGCAGGAGGCCGGTGCAGACCTCGTGCAGGAATTGGCGTTCACCCTTGCGGATGGGCGCGAATACGTGCGCGCGGCCATCGCGGCGGGCATGGATGTGGACCGGTTCGCGGGACGGCTGTCGTTCTTCTTTGCGATCGGCATGAATTTCTTCATGGAGGCCGCCAAGCTGCGCGCCGCGCGCCTGCTCTGGCACCGCATCATGGCGGAGTTCGAGCCCAAAAATCCGAAATCGTCGATGCTGCGCACCCATTGCCAGACCAGCGGCGTGTCGTTGCAGGAGCAGGATCCCTACAACAACGTCGTACGCACCGCCTACGAGGCGATGGCGGCCGTGCTCGGGGGTACGCAATCGCTGCATACCAACAGCTTCGACGAAGCCATCGCGCTGCCGACCGAGAACTCGTCGCGCATCGCGCGCAACACCCAGCTGATCCTGCAGGAGGAGACCGGCGTCACCAAGGTGGTCGATCCGCTGGCCGGCTCCTATTACGTCGAGAAACTGACCCACGACATGGCCGAAGCGGCCTGGGCCCTGATCGAGGAGGTCGAGGCGATGGGCGGCATGACCAAGGCCGTGGCCTCCGGCATGCCCAAGCTGCGGATCGAGGAAAGCGCCGCGACCCGTCAGGCCAAGATCGACCGTGGCGAAGATGTGATTGTCGGCGTCAACAAGTATCGACGGGCCACCGAAGACGCGATCGATTTCCTCGATATCGACAACGACGCGGTGCGGGAAAGTCAGGTCGCGCGCCTGAAAACCATCCGCGCCAGCCGGGACGAGGCGGCCTGCGCGGCGGCCCTGGCGGAGCTTGCGCGCCGTGCGACCGAGGGCGGCAACCTGCTGGACGCCGCCGTCGAGGCCGCGCGGCAGCGGGCCACGGTGGGCGAGATCAGCATGGCGATGGAGACGGTGTTCGGCCGTCACCGCGCCGAGGTCAAGACGCTGGCCGGCGTTTACGGCGCGGCCTATGCGGGCGACGCAGGCTTCGCCGCGATCCAGAAGGACGTGGAGGATTTCGCCGAGGAAGAGGGGCGCCGCCCCCGGATGCTGGTCGTCAAGATGGGGCAGGACGGGCACGACCGCGGCGCCAAGGTCATCGCCACCGCCTTCGCAGACATCGGGTTCGACGTGGACGTCGGTCCCCTGTTCCAGACCCCGGAAGAGGCGGCGCAGGACGCCATCGACAACGACGTCCACGTGGTCGGCATCAGCAGCCAGGCTGCGGGGCACAAGACGCTGGCCCCGAAGCTGATCGCGGCCTTGCGGGCGGCGGGTGCCGACGAGATCCTGGTGATCTGCGGCGGTGTCATCCCGCAGCAGGATTACGATGTCCTGAAGGCGGCGGGGGTCTCCGCGATCTTCGGCCCGGGCACCAATATCCCGGAAGCGGCGCGCGACATTCTGGCCCTGATCCGGGCCGAACGGCGTTAACGCAAAACCGGGTCGCAGGGGCGGATTTTCCCTTGCGGCCCCGGTGACGCTCCACTATCCCACGCCGCACGGTTGGGGTGTAGCCAAGCGGTAAGGCATCGGTTTTTGGTACCGTGTATCGTAGGTTCGAATCCTACCACCCCAGCCAGACGTTCCATATTCTTGGCCATCACCGTTGGCCCCTTCGGGGCGACAGCGGTCCGTCAGTGCCGCAATCCGAGGATGGCGCGTGCTTGCACGGGTGTGGCCACGGGGCGCTCGTACCTTGCGCAAATCTCTGCGGTGCGCTCTACAAGGGCCGCGTTCGACGGCGCGAGCGTGGTCTTGTCCCAGCGGACGTTGTCTTCGAGGCCCGTCCGGGTGTGACCGCCCGCCGCAATGGCCCATTCGCTGACCACCGCCTGTCCGGCGCCGATCCCTGCGGCGCACCACTGGGCGGTCGGAATGAGCCGCTTCACCGTCTTGACGTAGTAGTCGAAGACATCCCGGTCCACGGGCATCGCGTTCTTCACCCCCATCACGAACTGAACGTAGAGGTCGCCCGGAATGCGCCCGTCACGGTTCATCGCGGCCGCCTGATGAATGTGCGACAGGTCGAAGGCCTCGATCTCGGGCTTGACCCCATGGGTGCGCATCTCCGATGCAAGCCAGTCCACGAGGTCGGGCGGGTTTTCATAGACGCGGGTCGGAAAGTTGTTCGACCCGACGGACAGCGACGCCATGTCCGGCCGCAGGGGCAGCATCCCGCCGCGCGCCTGACCCGCGCCGGACCGCCCGCCGGTCGACAGTTGCACGATCATGCCGGGGCAATGCCTTTCGATCCCTGCCTTCAGCGCCGCGAACTTTTCGGGGTCGGAGGTCGGCGTCTGGTCGTCGTTGCGCACGTGTGCGTGGCAGATGCTCGCACCGGCCTCGAAGGCGGCGTGGGTCGACTCGATCTGTTCGGCGACGGTGATCGGGACGGCCGGGTTGTCTTCCTTGCGGGGCACGGAGCCGGTGATGGCGACGCAGATGATGCAGGGGCTTGTCA
>JBARXR010000236.1:0-7868 GCA_049647445.1 Jannaschia sp.
ATCCTGCATCCGGCCCGCGCCCGCCTTGACGGCCAGACCGATGCCGGTCCGGCCCGCCTCCCGCAGCCGTCTGCGCATGTCCGCGAACTCGGCCAGGATCTCCTCGTCCGAGAACCGGCACCCCGCGAGAACCGCGTCGCGGGTCGCCTCCGCCGCCGCGCACGTCTGCGGATCGCCGACGACGGCCCGCGCACGGGTCAGCGCCATGTGCTCCCAGACCCAGGCGTCCGCCTCCTGATAGCTGCGAAATCCGCTCAGGGCGGTGGCCACCGGCCCCTGCCGCCCCGACGGCCGCAGCCGCATGTCCACCTCGTAGAGCCGTCCATCCTCCATCTGCGCCGTCAGCGACGTGATCAGGACCTGCGTAAACTTGGCCGCCCATTGTGCGGCAGGCAGGGCGCGCCGCCCGTCCGAGACAGCGCCCTCCTCCGCCCCGTCGTGCAACACCACGAGATCGAGGTCGGAGCGCGCGTTCAGCCGTCCCGCCCCAAGCGACCCCATCCCCAACCCGGCCAGCCGCAGGCCCTGCAGGCGACCGTACCGCCGCACCGTCTCGATCCGCGCCGCCTCCCAGCAGACGGCCAGTGTCGCCTCCGCCAGGGCCGCGTATTGCTCACCGGCCTCTTGCGGACGGATCAGGCCGCGCATCAGGTGGACGCCGACCCGGAAATGCGCTTCGCGATGCCATTGGCGCAGACCCGCCAGCGTGCCCTCGAAGTCATCCTGCTGCAGGCAGTCCGACGCATCGTAGGCGCCGGGCAAGGGCGCCATGAACCGCCCGCCGATCACCGCGTCCAGCACGCCCGCGTTGCGCGACAGATGCCGCGCAAGATCGGGCGCAATCGCGCAGATGTCGGCGATCAGGGCCACCAGAACCGGCTTCGCCTCGAACAACGACAGGATCTGCACCCCCGCCGGCAGCCCCCGCAGGAAATCGTCGAAGGCGGCAAGCGCTTCCTCCGGTCGCGCGGCCCGTGCCAGCGCCGTCAGGATCGCGGGCCTGATCCGCTTGAAGATATCGCGGGCGCGGTTGGACCGCAGCGCCGGATAGGTCTCCCACCGCGAGGTGATCGCCTCCGCCCCAGCGATCGGATCGGGCATCGGTGCCACCCGACCGGGGCGAAAACTCGGATCGACGATGGCCTCCACCGACCGGAACCGCGCGCGCAGATCGTCCATGAACGCGTCCGTATCCTCCTCGCCCATGAACGCCGCCAGACGCCGCAACCCGTCGGGATCGGTCGGAATGCGGTGCGTCTGCGCGTCCTGCACCATCTGGAGCCGATGCTCGACCTGCCGCAGATAGCGATATTCCCGGCCCAGCGTCTCGGCGCTGGCGGAGGCAACCCGTCCCGCCGCAACAAGCCGCTCCAAACCCTCGAGGGTGCCGCGCACCCGCAGGGACGGGTCGCGTCCCCCCGAGATGATCTGATGCGTCTGGGTGAAGAACTCGATCTCCCGGATGCCGCCCTGTCCCAGCTTGACGTCATGGCCCGGCACGTCCCACGCACCGAAGAACCCCTTGTGATCGCGGATCCGCAGCCGCATGTCATGCGCGTCCTTCAGCACCGCATAATCGAGATGCTTGCGCCAGACGAAAGGCGCCAGCGCCGTCAGGAACCGGTCCCCCGCGGCAATGGCCCCCGCCGCGGGTCGCGCCTTGATCCAGGCCGCCCGCTCCCAGGTCCGGCCCATCGCCTCGAAATACCGCTCCGCCGCTTCCATCGACAAAACGATGGGCGTCGAGGCGGGATCGGGCCGCAGCCTCAGGTCCGTCCGGAACACATAGCCGTCGGACGTGATGTCGGACATCTGGGCCATCGCCAGCCGCGCCGCCTTCAAAAGGCTGGCACGCGTCTCGGCGTAGTCGTCGGGCGCATAGATCGTCTCGTCGAACAGCAGCACAAGGTCGATATCGCTGGAATAATTCAGCTCGAACGCGCCCATCTTCCCCATCGCCATGGCGACAAGCCCGCCCGACGGATCGGGCAGACCCTTGCCGAACCGCGCGATCCCGAACGCGAGGCATTTCGCGAGCGCCGCATCCGCGAACCGCGTCCACGCCCGCGCCGCCGTCATCACCGGCCAGACACCGCCGATTTCCGCCAGCCCCGCCAAAAGCGCGGCACGGCGTTTCGCGCGACGCAAAGGGGCTTTCGGCTCACCGTCGATGGCGCCCACGGTCGACAGAAGGTCGTCCATCGCCCGATCGGCGGATTGGTCCCAGAGCGTTGCAAGCCAGTCGGCCTCCGCCACCATGGCGGCCGCGAGGTAGGGACTGCACCCGGCAGTGCCCTCGATCAAGGCCGCAACGTCACCCGGCGGCGAAACGGCCGCGACGGCCAGCCGTCCGGCCTCTGGGTCAAAGGGAACCGGATGACGGGCAATGGAGGTTCGGAACATGGACCGATCTGGCCCCTTGGCAGGCCCTGCGTCAACGGGCAGAAGGCCGATATGAGCAAAAGCCTGAACCGCGTGACCGCCGCCCTCGATGCCCTGGGGATCGCCGGTCGCCCGGTCGAGATGCCCGGAGAGACGCGCACCGCCCGGCAGGCCGCCGACGCCGTCGGATGCGCGCTGGACCAGATCGCGAAATCCATCATCTTCGGTCAGGGGAATGGCTGCGCCCTGTTCCTGACCGCAGGCGGCAACAAGGTGGATCCCACGCGCGCCATGGCCCTTGCGGGCGCGCCCCTGTCGCGCGCCGACGCGGACACCGTGCGACGCGTCACGGGCTTCGCCATCGGCGGCGTCTCTCCCGTCGGGCATCTGTCGGCCAGCCCTGTCTGGATGGACCGGCGTCTGATGGATTTCGACACGGTCTGGGCCGCTGCGGGAACCCCGCGCCACGTCTTTCCGGTCGCGCCGAATGACCTGTTGCGGGTCACCCGGGCGATCTTGGCGGATTTCACGTGATTTCAACGCCGTCGGACAGACGTCCGACACAGATCACCCGTGGATCACCCGTAGATCACCCATTGGATTTCAGGCGAAAAGATCGTGGCAGAGCTCCAGCGCGTCGACCAGCACGTCGACCTCTTGCGTCGTGTTGTAGACACCGAAGCTGGCCCGACAGGTCGCGTTCAGCCCCAGATGCGCCATCAACGGTCCGACGCAATGCTGGCCCGCGCGCACCGCGACGCCCTTCTTGTCGAGCACGGTGGAGATGTCATGCGCATGCGCCGCGCCATCCAGCGTGAACGAGAAGATCGCAGCCTTGCCGGCGCTTTGCCCCTGGACGTTCAACCAGTTCAGCCCATCCAGACGATCCCGCGCATAGTCTCGCAGACCGCGTTCATGGGCGGCGATGTTGTCCATCCCGAGGTCCATCATCCATTCGAGTGCGGCACCCAGACCAATCGTCTGCACGATCCCCGGCGTTCCCGCCTCGAACTTCATCGGCGGGTCGTTCCAGGTCACGCTGTCCCGCGTCACGTCCCGGATCATATCGCCCCCGCCCATGAACGGCCGCATCTCGGCCATCCGCTCGGGTCGGATATAGACCGCCCCCGACCCGGACGGTCCATAGAGCTTGTGGCCGGTGATCGCGTAGAAATCGCACCCGATATCGGCCACGTCGACGGGCATGTGCACGGCGCTCTGGCTGCCATCGACGACGACCGGGACCCCGCGCGCATGGGCCCCCCGGGTGATGGACTTGACATCAACAACCGTTCCCAAGACGTTGGAAAGATGGGTGATCGCCACCAGCTTGGTGCGGTCCGTCATGGCATCCAGCACAGCCTGCGGATCAAGATCGCCGTTCATGTCGGGCTCGACCCAGACCAGCTTCACGCCCTGCCGCTCCCGCAGGAAATGCCACGGCACGATGTTCGCATGATGCTCCATCACCGACAGGATGATCTCGTCTCCCGCCTGCAGGCGCGGTGCAGCCCAGCCATAGCTGATCAGGTTCATCGCCTCGGTGGTCCCGGAGGTGAACACGATGTGATCTTCGCTGGGCGCGTTCAGGAACCGGGCGACGGTGCCGCGCACGGCCTCGTAATTCTCGGTCGAGATCGTCGAGAGGGTGTGCAACCCCCTGTGAACGTTCGCATAGTCCTGACCATAGGCGCGCTGGATCGTATCGAGAACGACCTGCGGCTTCTGCGCGGACGCCCCGTTGTCGAGATAGACCAGCGGCTTGCCGTTCACCTGCCGCGACAGGATCGGGAACTGGGCGCGGATTTCCTGGACATCGATCATGTTGACCGCCTCACGATAAGATAGCCGGCCGCAACCGGCAGGACGATTGGTGGAAGGTAATGCCCGAGGACCGCCGCAGCGAAGCCGACCGGCAGCGCCGACAGCCAGTCGCCCTTCTCGTTGAGGACACGCACCGACGCGATGAGAACGAGGAGGGCTCCGCAGTAGCCGATGAGGAACGTCGGTCCATAAAGATCGAGGCCCGTCAGCCGGAACAGCAGGACGATGGCAAACTGCGCGACCTCGAACAACAAAAGCGCGATGGTGAACGGCACGGTCATCCACATCGCGAGTGTCCCGCTGATGTCGAGCTTGAGCAGCCAGCGGCAACCCAGCCAGACGATTGCGGCAGAGGCATAAATGCGGGCCACGTCGACCGCCGCGCCGATCAATGCGCCGTCCGCCCGCTTGCCGCCTTCGATCACGCTGTGCGGATAGGCCCAGGGACCGTAGAGAAAGTCGAGCAGAACGGTAACAAGCGTCGCCGCAAGCAGCGCGGAGGCCGCAACGGGCGTCCCAGGCACGGCGTCGCGCATCTCTTCGAGGGCCGCCACGGGATCCTGGAGAAATCGACTGAAACCATGGTGCAGCAGGGCGATCATGCGCCGGATTCCGCGACGTAGAGCGAGTTGAACCAGATCCAGAAGAACCCGAACACGGTGATCAGCCCGACCAAGGTCTGCGCCGGGCCGGGGCCCACGAACCCGGCCGTCAGCCCCAGCAACAGCAGCGCCGGGGCAACCGCCAGAAGTGACCAAAACAGCGCCACGCGTGCCCTGAGTCCGGTTCCACACCCGCCGATCAGCCGCGCGACCAGATGGGACAGGAAGGCGACGATATACATCACGAGCGGGACGACGAAGATCCAGCCCATCACCGCCCCCGAAAACAGGGCCTCGAACTTGGCATCCGCGATATCGGCCGGGATCGCGACACCGACGCGGGCGGCCTCCGAGACGAGCGTCGCCTCGAAGACGGGGTCCGGCTCCTGTGCCCGGCGCACGAGACCCGGAAGTTGCGCCACGAATCCCAGAACGGATCCGGCGGCAAGATAGACGAACGCCACCCTGTCGTCCGGCCCCTGTTCCAGCCGCCGCGCCATGATCGCGCGGGGGCGGAGCCAGGCCCTTGGTATATCGCGCGTCACAGACATGTCAGTGCCGTGCCAGCCACGCGGCGAGAAGACCCGAAACATGCTCTCGCAAGGCTTCGTCATCAATCTCTTCAAGGGGTTCCGCAAGGAAGCTCAGAACCAGAAGATCCGTCGCCTCCCGCTTCGACACCCCGCGTGAGCGCAGGTAGAACAACGCCGTCTCGTCTATGGCACCAGTGGTGGAGCCGTGCGAACAGGCCACGTCGTCCGCATAGATCTCAAGCTCCGGCTTGGCCAGAAACACGCTTTCATCATCCAGCAGCAGAGATTGGCTGATCTGATAGCCGTCGGTCTTCTGGGCCCCTTCCTTGACGAGGATCTTGCCCTGAAACACGCCGGTCGCGCCCGCGCGCAGGACTTTCTTGAACACCTGGCGGCTTTCGCAATTCACCGCGTCGTGGGTGATGAACACCGTATCGTCGTGATGGAAATCCGTCCCACCGAAGGCCGCGCCGGCAAGTTGGCAAACCGCGTCATCACCAGTCAATTCGACCACGGCCTCGTTGCGCGTCAGCCGACCGTTCGCGGACAGCGTGAAGGAGTGGAAGACGCTTTCGGTGCCAAGACGCGCGAACATGTGGGTGTTGGTATGGCGGTCATGGTCCGGACCCTGAACGGTCACGAGGCGACAGGCACCCCCATCGGCGACATCCACCTCGGTCACGACGTTCGAGCGCGCGCCAGCCGTTCCGGACTTCAGAAGCGTGACGGAGGCTTGCGCCTCGACCTTCACGACATGATGCAGCATCGGGTCCCCGTCCCCAACGGTCCGGACATGGACCGGACGGTCGACGTGTCCGGTGACACGGATCAGAACGCCCTCGGTCGCATAGGCCGTGTTCAGGCTCGCCAATGGCCGAAGCACGGGTTTCGAACCCTGCGCTTCCAGCACGCCGTAAAGATCGCGCGCCCAGTGGATGTCGGTCTTCTCGACCCCGGACAGCGCGGCAATCTCAAGCCCATCGGGCAAGTCGGACGGGATCGAGACACTGTCGCCGTCAAACGTGATCATCACGGCGTCGATGCCGTCAAACGGATCGGCTGCACCGTGCGCCTCGTCGACGGCGGGGGCGGCCTGAACCAGCGCGGCGGGGTTGGTATAGCGCCAGTATTCATCCCGGCGGGACGGCAGGCCCACGGCCTCGACGCGCGCCAGCGCCTGTGCGCGCGCATCGCCCAGCCAGCCGGTGCTTTCGGGCAGCCTGAGTGCGGCAACCCGCTCATCGGTCACGGTTTTCGTGGCGGCAGGCAGCATCACGACGCCCCCTCCAGGATATCCGTGTAGCCGTTCGCCTCGACTTCCAGCGCCAGTTCCGGCCCGCCGGATTTCACGATCCGCCCGTCCGCCATGATATGCACGACGTCCGGTTTGATGTGGTCCAGCAGGCGCTGATAGTGCGTGATCACAAGAAACCCCCGATCCGGTGAGCGCAGGGCGTTCACGCCATCGGAGACCAGCTTCATGGCGTCCACATCAAGACCCGAGTCGGTCTCGTCGAGGATGCACATCTTCGGCTCCAGCATGGCCATCTGCAGGATTTCATTCCGCTTCTTCTCGCCGCCCGAGAAACCGACGTTGACCGGACGCTTGAGCATCTCGGCGTCGATCTTGAGGTCCTTGGCCTTGGCCCGCACGATCTTGAGGAAATCGCCTGCCGACAATTCCTCCTCGCCGCGTGCCTTGCGCTGCGCGTTCACCGCCGTCCGCAGGAACGTCATGTTGCCCACGCCGGGGATTTCGACAGGGTACTGGAACGCAAGGAACAGACCGGCGGCTGCGCGCTCCTCCGGCTCCATGTCCAGAAGATCGGTGCCTTCGAGCGTAGCCGACCCCTCGGTCACCTCGTACCCGTCGCGGCCCGACAGGACGTAAGACAGCGTGGACTTGCCGGACCCGTTCGGGCCCATGATCGCATGCACCTCGCCCGCCGGAACGGTCAGGTCGATGCCTTTCAGGATCTGCTTGTCCTCTTCTTCCAGCTTTACGTGAAGGTTCTTGATCGTCAGCATGTCCACTCTCCGTCAGCGCCGCCTGGCGCGATAATCCTCAAATCTCACGAGCTCGCCGCGCGCCTGCGCCGCTGCCCGCCTCAGGTCGTCCTGCTCCTCGCGGTATCGTTCCGCGAGAGCCGCCATGTCCTGCTCATGAGCCGCATCCGCCCGCTCCAGCGCGTTTACCGCCAGAGCGAAGGCCACCGGACCCAGCACGACGCCCGCCGACGCCAGGACATATCGCTCGTGCCCCAGAAGCAGGTCGAAGGCACTTCCCCCGACAGCTCCGATCACCAGCGCGGGCAACAGCAAATGCGCCCCAAGCCAGGGCATGGCACGCAGAGCCGCCAAAACGAACGCGCCGACCGATCTGCGCTCGCCGGACGTGCCCGATCCTGTCACCGGTCAAACCCGCGCCAGACCTCGACAATCGAGGCAGCCCTCTTGTGAAAGCCGCCACGCATCACCCAACGGAACCCTCAAGCGAGATCGCCACCAGCGCCTGCGCTTCCATGGC
>JBARXR010000237.1:0-9625 GCA_049647445.1 Jannaschia sp.
CGGCGCGCGGGCACGCGGCCCCGGTCGTCGGTCAGGCCCCAGCCCGCGTAGAAGGGTGCCCCGAGCGTGGTGACGGGGGTGTTCCGGATCAGGGCCTCGAAGCCCAGCAGCGACGTGAGGGTCCAGACGGAAGAGGCGCGCGCGATCAGCGCGAGGGGATCGGCATCGCGTGCGACGAGGTCCGCATCGGCGGCCGCGATGGCCCCGTCGCGGAGGCCCGCCTCGACATCCGGATGGGGTTTGTAGACGATGAATGCAGATGGGTTGGCGACACGGGCCGCAGCGAGAAGGCCAGCGTTATCAGTTATTTCCGACGTTCCGAGGCGGATCGATGCGTCGTCGGCGACCTGACCGGGCACAAGGATCATGCCTCCCTCTGGCAAGTCTGGCGCGTGGCGCGTCAGGTTGTATTTGGTCAGGCCCAGCGCAACGATCGATTCTCGCAAATGGCGTGCGCGAACAAGGGCTTCGGGCGGCATGGCAGCCGCTCGTATGATCGCGTCCTCAAGGTCCGAGCGGTGGGTCGGATCATAGTAGAGGCCTTGCCCGTCGAGCACGAGAGAGAGGGGCGGGACCAGGTCTGCGCCCAAGCCGCGGGAGCGCAGGAAACCGTCTTCGACACGGGCGACAAGCGGTGTCCGGACCCCCGGATCCGACGGGTGATCCACGGGTGATCCACGGGTGATCTGTGTCGGACGCCGGTCCGCTGCCCCCCAGATCAGATGCCGCGGACCGGCGCTGTCGGTGAAGGTCACGCGTCGCGACAGGAAGCGCTGGATCGGCCGCCGTTTCCACAAACGGAAGCCCGAAGCGGTCCAGCCGTCGACATCGTCCCGCCAGGCGCGCGCCCGCGCCTCGAGCAGTCGGATCACGTCGAGCGGGTCGCACAGGCGGTCGCGGTGGGGGTCATACCATTTCGGATAGAGCACCATCATCGCGGCGAAGAGTTGCGCGCGGGTAAGCTTGCGCTGGCGGCGATCCAGCGGATTGCGTGCATCGTCGAGGCCCCAGCCGGACCACGCAGGTCGCCCGAAGGTCGCGGGGCGGTGCCCGTGCAGGATCGCTTCGAATCCCATCTGGCTGCTGACGGTATAGACCTGCGTCGCCCCCGCCAGAAGGGTTGCGGGGGGCAGGGGCCGGGTCTCCAGCGTGGCGTTGAAGATCGCGTCCTGCGGGCCGTAGTGGCCGGGGCGGTGGCCGCCGGTCGTTTCCGGGTGCGTCTTGATGACGATGCGCTTGCCGGGATTTTCCTCCCGCGCGAGCAGGAGCATTTCGACGAAGGTCTGCGCGGTTGCCCCGCCGTGCAGGATCGAGGCATCGCCGCGCGTCTGGTCCAGGACGAGGACATAGCCGGGATCGGGCGGCGTCAGGTCTGTGCGCGTCGCGGCGTATTTCGTCACGCCGGAGCGGATCATTTCGGACATCGCGGCGCGGGCACGGGCCATCAGGTCGCTGTCGTCGAACGGGTGGTTGGCCAGCAGGGACTCGAGCCCGGACGGTTGCGCGGCATCGTAGTGGAGCCCGGCCGTGTCGATCAGCAGGCCGAGGGTCGGTTCACCCCCCCGGCGTCGTGGGGTTCGGCCCGGATGGAGGGATCTCAGGAATGCGTCCTCGAACCGCAGGATCGGTGCACCGGTCCGGGCGGCGATGCGGGCGGCACGGGATGCGGAGGGGCCATCCATGCCCCAGGCCGCGATGTGTTCGCCGGCCCGTGGAAGGCCGGGGCGCAGATCGATGCCCGCCAGCCACGCGATGCGACGGATGCGGTTGGAGAGAAATCCTCCCGACTGGAAGCGGGCGGTGACCCGCCCGCCGCCGTCTTCTGACACGTCAGTTGACCCCGAGAGCCGAGGCCGTGCCCGTGACCGGCGTCAGCGCCCCGAAGATCGCGGCAACGGAGCGGTTCCAGGCTACGATGGGCGCTTCGGTGACATAGATCGTGTCACCCGAGCGGATGATGAAATCGCGGGCGTTGAACATGCCGTTCGGCTCGGTCAGGTCGAGGACATAGACCAGACGCTGGGTCCCGATCAGGTCGTCGCGGCCCATGACGGCCTTGGCGATCTCCTCCGGCTCGTTTCGGAAAACGAACACGCCGGTCGGGTTGGCGAGCGACGCGTTCAGACCGCCGACCTGGGCAAGTGCCTCGATGGCGGAAATGACCTCGCTGTCGAACTCGAGGCGGTTCTGGGTGCCGGTCGCGCCGAGGACGGTGAACGAGCGCGTGTCTTCCTCGATGAAGATACGGTCGCCGTCGCGCAGCGCGATGTCGAGCGACGGATTCTTGTAGAGGTCCTGGAGATACGCGGTTTCGGTGCGGTTGCCGCGGCTGACCGAGACCAGCGCTATCGACGGCTCGATCGAGATGCCCCCGGCGGCGGCGATCATCGCCGTGAGGGTGCGGGTCGGACGCTCGATTGGATAGACGCCCTGCGCACCCGCGCCGCCGACGACACTGACGGTGGCCCCGTCACCCGCCAGACGGCGCACGAGGACCTGTGGGTCCGGCGTCTGTTCGTCGAGACGGGCGGTGATGACGCGGCGCAGGGCTTCGGGGGTATTGCCCGATGCCTTTATGCGCCCCGCGTAGGGGATGAAGATGAAACCCGCCGAGTCCACCTGCACCTCGTCGATCAGCGAGGCAGACGCGCCGGTGTTGGTCAGAAGGCCGTCCTCGACGTTCTCGTAGATGATCAGACCCAGCGTATCGCCGGGACGGATGGTGTCCGCTCCGATCGGATTGGCGTCGCGGAACGGCGCCGAGAACCCGAGCGCCGGCGTCACGGCGGTGGCCGCCGAAACCCTGTCGTTCACCGATACGATGAAGGCGTCCCCGTCCTGAAGGACGGAGCCCGCGAAGATTTCGCGTTTGTTCGGACCGGACCGCGGGAGGGTCGCACAGGACGCCACCACCGCCACGGCCAGGAACAGGGCGACCGCTTTCGCCCCCCGGCTTGTCTTCATGCTCACGTGCTGCCCTTTCGCTCTGCCTCGATGCCACTTGCGGGGTTGACCCCCGTCCGGGCTTTTCTTGTGGATAAGGTATCCTAACCGGATACCAATTTCAAATTCTGCCTTGGGGCCGGTTTTCCGGCCTGCAGGCGGTCGTAGGGGTCCATCTCGGACAACATCATGTCGACGACCTGGCGCAGCAACTGACGCCGTCCGCGGGACGAATAGAAGCCGCCGGCCACCTGGCTGGTTTCCAGCAGATAATGTCGATAATCGCGGTAGGCCCGGCTGTCGGGACGCCTGGGATCGGAGAAGAACTCTTCCACGGATTGCTCGCTGACGAACTCCGGCTTGGAATAGACCGACCGGCCAAGTGCCTTGACCGGCAGTCCGCGCCAGAGCGCCTGCTGTGCGGCGGTGGAATTGACGGTGATGGCCGAGCGTGCCTCGTTCATCAGGCCCGCGAGTTTGCCGCCGCGCAGGTAATGCACGCGCCCATCCAGGCCATGCTGCACGATCAGGCGCGCGATGGTGGCGCGGATCGGGGCCCGCCCGTCTTCGAGCGGATGCGCCTTTAGGACGAGATGGTGATGCGAAGGTGCGCCGCTGGCGAAGCCGCCGACGACCATCTCGAGGAACTCGGTCATGGATTTGAACGGCGAGTGGGCGCGGAAGCTGGCGTCATGCTCCAGCTGCATCAGGCACAGATGATACGGAAAGCCGCCGTGCGTGATGCGGTGCGTCGCGATCCGGCGTTCCAGCGCGGTCACCGGCATGGTGAGCAGGCGGCGAAGGTAGAGCCGGAATTCCTGCATGACGGTGACGTCGCGGTGGGGCTGGTAGTGGCGGTATTTGCCGGGCCGCGCCAGAACGAACCAGTGATAGAGCATGCCGTAGAAGACATGATGGCGCATGTCGCCCCAATGGGCGGGGGCATCCGGCAGATCGAGGTCGAGCTCTGCCAGCGCGGCCTGCATCTGGGGCACGGTCTTGTCCATGAGCCGCGAGTGGGCATTGGAGCCGCCGCGTTCGTAGCTGATCCACCAGGGGCGCAGGTAGCCTTCCTCGAAGACGTGGATCGTCAGGCCGATGGCGCGCGCCCGTTCGATGGCTTGCGCATGGATGGGACGGGTGTCGCCGTAGAGCACGAGGTCGGTGATGCCGGATGCCTCGACGATGCTGGTGAAGGTGGCGGGCCAGTCTTCGGCGGCGCTCTGGAAGGGGATATAGCTGTCGCGGTGGAACCAGAACGCTTCGTCCCCCCGGTTGAAGCCGACGCGCCACGCTTCGCACCCCGCCGCGCGGAGCAACAGCCCCAGGCGGTGGAAGAAGGGCCCGTGCGGCCCTTGCAGAAACAGGAAGCGGCGCGCTGGGCGCATGTGATCCTCCGGATGAACCCTGTTGTTATCATGGCGGGCAGGGGCAGGGGAAAGGCCGCATTGTGTCACGAATGCGGCACTTGCAGCAGCGGGTTCGGCACTTTAGCTGCACAATGACAGCGAAAGGCAGGCCAATGTTCACCGGAATCGTCACTGACATCGGAACCATCCGTGCGCTGGAGCAGCGCGGCGACCTGCGCGTGCGGATCGGCACGCGCTTCGATGCGGCGGGCATCGACATGGGCGCGTCCATCGCCTGCGACGGCTGTTGCCTGACGGTGGTGGGCAAGGGCACCGACGGCGAGGGCCATTGGTTCGACGTCGATGTCAGCGCCGAAAGCCTGTCGAAAACGGCGCTCGGGTCGTGGGGCGAGGGCAGTGGCGTCAACCTCGAGCGCAGCTTGCGCGTGGGCGACGAGTTGGGGGGCCACATCGTGTCGGGACACGTGGACGGCGTGGCCACGATCCTGTCGATCACGCCGGAAGGCGACTCCAGGCGCTATGCGTTCGAGGCGCCGACGGCACTGGCCAGGTTCATAGCGCAGAAAGGATCGGTCGCGCTCAACGGCACGTCCCTGACGGTCAACGAGGTCGCCGGGACGACGTTCGGCGTCAACATGATCCCGCATACGCAGGCGGTGACGACATGGGGCAGGGCGCAGGTCGGGGACGCGGTCAACCTCGAGATCGACACGCTTGCCCGTTATGTCGCGCGGCTGGCCGAGGCCTCCGACTGAGAACGAGGACCGAACGGGGCTGTGGATCGGGCCTTTCGATACAGGGGCCCGACGTCGACCCGGCGCGCTGCCGCGATGTCCGGTCCGGAGGCGCAAGCCACGTCGGAGCGCCTGTCGCCAGGCCGTCAGGCGGCGCCACATCCGGAGATCGCGGCGCGGCGTCCGCTATCACCCCGCACGGCCCTGGCCAGACCGATAATCCGTCCGTGCCCGGAGCTCGCGCCCCTTGTGTCGGCCCGCGGCGCATGCGCTGATGACCTGCGGAGAACGTGGAGGTTTTGATGACGGACATTCCGGGGATCGGGCACAATTCGGGCCGGGATTTCGAGGGCTATACCGGGCGGCTTCACCAGTGGCGCAAGGCACGGCGGGATCTGTTGGGGGCCTCGCTGCCGATCGAGGTCGTGCGCGGCAGGGTTCGGCGGGCGGCGGCGCTGGGCCTCGACTATACCACCTATGCCAGCGTTCGCGCGGGCACCGGACGGGATATCATCGCCCTGCTGTTCTCCTCGAACGCGCTGCGAATGATCCGCGTCGCGGACGTGGAGGCGGCGCGGGCGGCGAAACTTGCGAAGGTCGCGGCGGAGCGTGGCGTCCTGGTCCACGCGCCCTTGTCCGTCGTCGCGGATGGCCCGCTTGACTGGGCGGCGCGTGCCCCCGTGTTCACCGACACGTGGAGCGAGATGCGCGACCGGCTTGCGGCGGTGCTGCGCGACCGGCGCCTGCCACGGGATGCGGTCTTGATGATCGGCGACACGGCGTTCGAGGCCAGCTGGTGCGCGGCGGCGCGGGCGGGGGGCTATGTCGGCGCCGAGCGATACTTCGGGGACCGGGCCTGAGCGACGACCTGCCACCAGGGCCGCCGACTGCGCACCCGGTGGACGCGCGTCAAACGTCCAGCCATCCAAGCACAACATCCACGTTGGGGGACATCGGCAGGCCGCGCATCTGATCGGCGGTGAGCCAGCGCGCGTCCTCGGCATCGTCGGCGGCGACGGCCTCGCCTGAAACATAATCGCAGAGGACGGCGACCAACAGGTAGTGGAAGGCGATCGCATCCTCGGTCCGCTCGATCAGGTCGATGTTGCCCAGATAGCGCCGGGGCATGGCGCGCACGCCGGTCTCTTCCTGCAATTCGCGCGCGGCGGCTTCGAGACCCGTTTCGCCCAGTTCAACGTGGCCCCCCGGAAACCCCCAGAGGCCCCGGTTCGGCTCCTTGCCCCGCGCGACCATCAGGACCGCGTCGCCGCGCCGTACCACGGCGAGCGCGCCCAGTTTCGGCGCGGCCTGCAGATGGTGCGTCATGGCGTCCTCCCCGTGCGTCCCCGCACTGGCACAATTCCGGGCGGGCGGCTACATCGCTGTCCAAACCCGGAGGTGACCATGGCCGACCCCATCCCATTCGAAAAGCCCGGACCCGTCGAGCGGGAGAACGCGGATGTGATCTCTTCGATCGAGGAGATCATCGAGGATGCCCGCAATGGACGGATGTTCATCCTGGTCGATCACGAGGACCGCGAGAACGAGGGGGACCTTGTGATCCCGGCGCAGATGGCCACGCCGGATGCGATCAACTTCATGGCGTCGCATGGGCGCGGCCTGATCTGCCTGACGCTGCCGGGCACCCGGATCGACGCTCTGGGCCTGCCGCTGATGGCGTCGCACAATTCCTCGCGTCATGAGACGGCCTTCACGATTTCCATCGAGGCCCGCGAAGGCGTCTCCACGGGGATCAGTGCGCACGACCGGGCGCGCACCGTGTCGGTCGCCATCGACGCAAGCAAGGGGGCCGCCGATATCGCCACACCGGGGCACGTCTTTCCGCTGCGGGCCCGCGACGGCGGGGTGCTGGTGCGCGCCGGTCATACGGAAGCGGCCTGCGACATCGCCCGGCTGGCGGGGCTGAACCCCTCGGGCGTAATCTGCGAGATCATGAACGACGACGGGCACATGGCGCGTCTGCCGGACCTGATCGCCTTTGCGCAATTGCACGGATTGAAGATCGGCACGATCAGCGACCTGATCTCCTATCGGCGGCGGCATGACAACCTCGTCAACCAGACGTCCAGCACGCCGGTCACGGCCCGGATCGGGGGCGAATGGCTGATGCGGATCTTTACCGACGAGACCCAGGGATCGGAGCACATCGTGCTGACGAAGGGCGATATCGACGCGGGGCCGGTGCTGGTGCGGATGCACGCGATGAACCCTCTGGAGGATGCGCTCGGCATCGGCGAAAGCGATCTCTCGGGCGCGATGCAGGTGATCGCCGACGAGGGGCGGGGCGTGGTCGTCCTGTTGCGCGATACCGAGATGAAGATCGACGCGGGCGGTGTATCGCCACAGAAGTTGCGGCAATACGGGTTGGGCGCGCAAATCCTGGCGGCGCTTGGCATTCACGAGATGGAGCTTGTCACCAACTCGGGCGCGCCGCGCGTCGTGGGGCTGGAGGCCTACGGCCTGACCATCACGGGCACGCGCCCGATCCCGAAAGGATAACGACATGGCCGGACATTCCGATAACGTGCTGCCGCTGCCGACGTTCGACAAACCCACCAAGGTCCTGATCGTGATCGCGCCCTATTATGGTGCGATCTCGACGCAGCAACTGGCGTCCGCCCGCGCGGTGATCGAAAGCACGGGTGCGGCGCATGAGACGGTGGAGGTTCCCGGTTCGCTGGAAATCCCCACCGCCATCGGCATCGCGCACCGGCAGGCGGATTTCGACGGCTATGTCGCGCTGGGATGCGTGATCCGGGGACGGACCTCGCACTACGATGTCGTGGTGAACGAGAGCGCGCGGGCGATCGCGACGCTTGGTCTGGGCGGCGTCTGCATCGGCAACGGGATCATCACGGTCGAGACCATGGAGCAGGCCGAGGAACGCGCCG
This sequence comes from Jannaschia sp., assembly GCA_049647445.1. Taxonomy (GTDB): domain Bacteria; phylum Pseudomonadota; class Alphaproteobacteria; order Rhodobacterales; family Rhodobacteraceae; genus Jannaschia. Next base: position 7,960 of record JBARXR010000237.1, read on the forward strand.
ACGCGGCGCGCCTCGATACGGCTGGCGGCGCGGCGGCGGCGGCGCTGCACCTGATCGCCCTGTCGCGCTCGATGAAGAGGGCCGAGACGGGCATCGGGTTCAAGCCCGGTTCGTTCCAGAACGACGCTGCCAGAAAGGGCCCGACGGTTGCCTGAGGCGGCCATTCAGGCGGGAAGACTGGGTTCCGCTTGACGCCCCCGCAGCGCCCCCATAGGTCGCGCCCATGTCGCAGATGACCCCAGACGAAAAGCGCCAGCTCAAGCGCCGGATGAAATCCGCCGCGCGTCTCTATGCCGTGCAGGCGCTGTTCCAGATGGAGAACATGGAGCAGGGGCTGGAGCGGGTCCGCGCAGAGTTCGAGGACCATCGGTTCGGCATGATCACCGAGGAAGGCGCATTTTCCGACGGCGACGTGGACCAGTTCCGCGCCGTGCTCGAGGGGGCCGTGGCCCATCAGGCGCAGATCGACCAGATGACCGACCGCGCCCTCGTCGCGCGGTGGCCGCTGGGTCGGATCGACCCGACGTTGCGGGCCGTCTTTCGGGCCGCGGGCGCGGAGCTTGTGTCGATGCCGACACCGCCCAAGGTCGTCATCAACGAATACGTCGAGGTGGCGCGTGCCTTCTTTCCGGACGGCAAGGAAGCCGGGTTCGTCAACGGTGTCCTGGACCACATGGCGCGCGAGGTCCGTCCCGGCGCGTTGTGACGGGGGTCGTGACCGGGGCCGCGGTTTCGACGGACCTCTGCCTCAGGCGGCCCTGCGCCGGCCCATCGCGATCCCGACCGCGACATAGCCGAGCATGAGCAAACCGGCGGTGCCGCCGAGGAAGACGGCAAGCGCCGACGCGGTGCCATCGATCGGCAGGAGGGCCGCGAGCGGAGGCCAGACCGCGCCGGTGATCAGGACGACCCCGAGCGTCGCAAAGCCCCAGAGCGCGACCATCGTCCCGAGGATCAGCCCCATCACCCCGACCGCCCGTCCGCGCGTCCTGAGCGGCAGGCGGGCCATCCGTCGCAGCGCCGTGCCCACGCGCCCCAGATCGTGCCCCATCGCGAGGATCGCGGGCACGAGGATCAGAACGAGGATCATGCCGAACCCCAGCCCGTAGCTCAGCGTGATGACGGTGGGTCGCAGGAACTGCGCCTGTGACGACGACTCGTAGAGCAGGGGGGCTAGGCCCAGCACGGTCGTCAGCGTCGTCAGCAGGATCGGCCGGAGACGATCACAAACGGCGTCGACGATGGCCGGAAGCAGGGCGCGATCCTCGGAATACTCGTCCACCGTCGTTACCAGCACGATCGAATCGTTGATGATGATGCCGGTCATGCCGATCAGCCCCACGACCGAGAACATCGACAGCGGCACCTCCCACCACCAATGGCCCCAGACGGCGCCGATCAAGCCGAACGGGATAACGGCCATGATGACGCCCGGACGCGTCCAGGAGGAAAAGATCCACGCGAGCACGAGATAGATGCCCAGAAGGCAGGACACGAGGCCGAGGGTAGCGTCCTGCAGAAACTCCTGCTCCTGCTCGGCCAGACCGCTGATCGCGTATCCGACACCATGGACGCTGGCGATTTCGGGCAGGATTTCGTCGGCCAGTTGCGCCTGGATCGCGTTGGCGCGGGCGGCATCGTCGAGGGTGATGTCGCCGGACACTGT
>JBARXR010000238.1:0-18433 GCA_049647445.1 Jannaschia sp.
ATCGAAGACATCTTCGATGATATCATCGCTTCCGAAGTCGCTCTGGAGGTCATCGAGATCATCGGGGACGAGCCGGAAAGCGCCGCCGCCAAGCTTGCGCGCATCCGTGAGGTCGTCGCCGCCGACCGTGCCGCCGAAGATGACATGGCGGACGACACGCTCGCCGCCGCCTTCGCCGAAACGGGAGAACTTGATTCGGCGCCGGAAAAGATCGAGAGCGAGGCGCCTGCCTCTGCGCCGCTGGATGTCACTGCCGTTTCGGATGACATCGAAGCTGCCTATGAGCATGAAGAAGGTGATGCGTTCGACGACGACTTCGCCGCGTTCTTCGCAGGAGTCGACGATTCCTCGGCAGAAGTCGATGAGACTGAAATGTCGGCGGAACCTGACGAAACCGGACCGGCTGAAACCGTAGACGAAACGACCGAACCGGAAGCAGATCGGCAGGATGGCTCTGATGTCGTGGCCGCCGAAACCGCCGACGCCGACCCCTTGGTTGCCGAGCAGGACGTCATCGCGACCGCGGCCGAAGAGACCTTCGAGGAGACAGCGGCTTCGGCCGATGAGGTGCCGGAAGACCCGACGTTTGACGCGGCCGAGAGCGCGGAAAATGTCGCGACTGAATCCAACGCCGACAACGCCGTGGCCCCAACACGGGTCATCCGGGTCCGGAAGGTGCGTCGCTTCGATGCGACCAGCGCTGCGACCGCCGGCGCATCGGACACGACCGACGAGGACGCAACGGATCTGGACGCGGCCACGGTCGAGGATGCCCAGACATTGGCGCCTTCGGTCCGTACCACGAGCGTCGACGCAGTGATGCAAGACGATGACGAAGCCGACCTGATGGCCGAGCTTGCAGCCATCGAGGCTGAGCTGGACCGCGAACCGACGGGCAAGACCGTTGAGGCCCAGCACGCGGATGACGTCGAGGATGCGTTGGCCGACGATAGCGATCTGATGGCCGAACTCGCTGCGATCCGTGCCGACGAAACGCCAGCGGACACGCGGATCACGTCAGACCTGATCGAACCCACTCTCGTCATGGATGAAGACGAGGAAACGCAGGACCCGATCCTTTCGGAACCGGAAGATGAGCTGCTCGCTTCGGACGATGAAGATGACAGTGTCGGGGACGCGAAGGCGGAAGACATGTCGCAAGGGGATCCGGAAGATCTGGAGCGCCTGTTCGCCGCAACCGATAGCCGCCTGTCGGGGGAGGATACCTCTCGCCGTCACGCGAACATCTCGCACCTCAAGGCCGCGGTCGCCGCGCGGCGCGCCGACGACACCATGGAGACCGTAAAGTCCGACGACACGGGTGCTTACCGCGAAGATCTGGCAAGCACGGTGCGCCCCCGTCGTGCTGCTGCCCCGGCCGAGGCCCGCACGTCGCGGCCGGAGCGCCCGGCACCACTGGTTCTGGTGTCCGAGCAACGCGTCGAAGACGAGGCCGAAGCGATCATGGCTGCGCCGGTTACACCTCGTCGGGCGCCGCGCCTGGCCGATGCCGACTTGGTTCAAGATGCCGCGATGGATGTTCCCGGCGGCCCGCAGACACCTGAGTTCGGAGACGACGTCGAGCAGTTTGCGCAGGATGTAGGCGCGACGGACCTCGCGGATATTCTTGAAGCCGCGGCAGTCTACAGTGCGACAGTCATGGGCCAGGACAGTTTCTCGCGTCCCCGTCTGCTGCACCTCGCAGCCGAAGCCGTTGACGACCTGAGCCGCGAAGACGGTCTACGCGGTTTCGGTCAGCTTCTACGGGATGGCACGCTGCGCAAGGTCAGCCGCGGCACCTTCGCACTGGGCGCCGACTCGCGCTTTCGCGATCAGGCAGAACGCCGCGTCGGCTGAACCTTTCAAGCGTCACAGACGGCCCGCCGCGACCCCTCGCGGCGGGCCGTTTCATGTCCGAAGCTACCCTGTCGGATCCGAGATCGGCAAAGCGGCACAAGCGACATGGCCTCATCGGTGACCTGCCAATATGTGAAACAGGGGGACGCCTCCAGGTCCTCAGATCATTTCTGCTACAAAAAACCCTTGGGACATCGCTCCGGGTATGGACGAGCGATTTGCCCGGCCGGAAATTCGGCGCGCGGCGCCTGCGTGACAAACGGCGCTGCCGTCACTCCGTTTCTGGAGGTGCATCCGGATCCGGTTTTGCGGTTCCGCGAAAGATCGACTTGAACGGAAAGACCCATGCGATGCCGAGAAAGGCGTACATGAAGAATTCGACGGCGATCGGAAGCGGCGGCAAAAGCGCCACCAGACTGACCGCCGCGATAATATAGAGCGGCAGACCCACGATCAGGATCAGGAAGGACAATCGTTTGCGTGCCTTGTAGGACAGGGCCATTTCGTCTCCCTCGCGGTCAGTCTTCGAAGGGGTCGGTCACAAGGATCGTGTCCTCCCGCTCCGGGGATGTTGAGAGTAGCGCGACCGGACACTGGATCAATTCTTCGACCCGACGGACATATTTGATCGCTTCGGCCGGTAGATCGGCCCAGCTGCGTGCGCCTTCGGTCGATTGGGACCAGCCGGGCATCTCTTCATAGATCGGCGTACATCGGACCTGTGCCGCGGCAGCCGTCGGCAAGTAATCCAGCCGCTCGCCATCAAGGTCATAGCCGACACAGATCTTGAGAGTCTCGAAGCCGTCCAGAACATCGAGTTTGGTCAATGCGATTCCATTGACACCGGACGTGGCGCAGGTCTGGCGAACCAGCACCGCGTCGAACCAGCCGCAGCGGCGCTTGCGACCGGTAACGGTTCCGAATTCATGTCCTCGCTCGCCAAGCCGCTGGCCGTCGTCATCGTGCAGTTCCGCCGGAAACGGGCCTTCGCCGACGCGCGTGGTATAGGCTTTGACGATGCCGAGGACGAAATCGATCGCGCCGGGACCCATGCCGGTGCCGGTCGCGGCTTGACCGGCTATGACGTTCGACGACGTCACAAAAGGATAGGTGCCGAAATCGATGTCGAGCAGCGACCCTTGTGCCCCTTCGAACAGGATCCGCTTGCCCGCACGGCGGTGCGTATCGAGTACCCGCCAGACCGGAGCCGCATATTCCAAGACGGCGGGCGCGATTTCACGAAGCGAGGCAAGGAGCGCGTCCCGATCGACGGGCTCCATACCAAGACCACGACGCAGTGCATCATGATGCGCCAATGCCCGGTCCACCCGCGCCTCCAGCGTCGCGGCATCGGCCAGGTCCGCGACGCGCACGGCACGACGACCGACCTTGTCCTCATACGCGGGACCGATGCCACGCCCGGTGGTGCCGATCTTGGCGCCCTTTGACGACGCCTCCTCGCGCGCACGGTCCAATTCCCCGTGGATCGGCAGGATCAACGGTGTGTTCTCTGCGATCATAAGGGTTTCAGGGGTGATCACGACGCCCTTGGATCGCAACTCGGCGATCTCCCTGACCAAATGCCAGGGGTCAAGAACGACGCCATTGCCGATCACCGAAAGCTTGCCACCACGAACGATGCCGGAGGGAAGCAGCGACAGTTTGAACACCTTGCCGTCGATGACCAGCGTGTGGCCGGCGTTGTGACCCCCCTGAAACCGGGCGATTACATCGGCCCGTTCCGACAGCCAGTCGACGATCTTGCCCTTGCCTTCGTCACCCCATTGGGCGCCGACCACCACGACGTTGGCCATACGGGATCCCTTCCATGTCCAGAAACCGTTACTCCCTTAGCCTGCGCGCAGCGGGGACGAAAGCCTCTGCCGTGTCCGATCACAGCAGGGGGACTTGCAGCGCGCGGGAACGGTCTCTAGGTAGCCCCCTGACATGAACCGAGTGGACCGCGTATGGAAACCGTTCTTCTGCTAATCCATCTGATCGTCGCAGGATGCCTTATCGGAATCGTGCTGTTGCAGCGTTCCGAAGGGGGCGGTCTCGGCATGGGCGGTGGCGGAGCAATGACGGGACGGCAAGCGGCGACCGCGATGACCAAACTGACCTGGGTCTTCGGCGCGGCCTTTCTTGTGAATGCAGTGGTCCTGACGGTCATGTCAGCGCAGAATGCCGCGGGAAACTCTGTCGTCGATCTGCTTCCACCGCCGACCGAGAGCGAAGCGCCGGTTCTTCCGGGAGGTGAAAGTCTCCTGCCGCCGTCGGATGAATCCGCACCGCTGACGCCTCCACGCTCGGAATAACCAAGACTTGGGGTTTTCTGCCTCGAAACTTACAGGATGTAGCGTGTCGCGGTTGCGGCGGCCTGCGTTGTCCTGCTAGTCTTTAATCCCGTGGGCAGTGATTCCGGCAGTGGCTGGAACGTCGAATTCGCGGAGACATCGGACATGGCACGCTTTATTTTCATCACCGGCGGTGTGGTGTCTTCGCTTGGCAAGGGCCTTGCCTCTGCGGCATTGGGCGCGCTGTTGCAGGCGCGTGGCTATACCGTGCGGCTGCGCAAGCTCGATCCCTACCTTAACGTCGATCCCGGGACGATGTCGCCTTTCGAACATGGCGAGGTTTTCGTGACCGATGACGGAGCCGAGACCGACCTCGACCTCGGCCACTATGAGCGGTTTACGGGCGTCGCGGCGCGCATGAGCGATTCGATCAGTTCCGGACGCGTCTATTCGACCGTGCTCGAGAAAGAGCGTCGCGGCGACTATCTCGGGAAGACGATTCAGGTCATTCCGCATGTCACAAATGAAATCAAGGACTTCATCCGCATTGGTGAGGACGAGGTCGATTTCATGCTCTGCGAGATCGGCGGAACGGTAGGCGACATTGAGGGCCTGCCCTTCTTCGAGGCGATCCGACAGTTCATCCAGGAAAAAGACCGGGGCCAATGTGTGCTTATGCACCTGACATTGCTGCCTTTTATCAAGGCTTCCGGCGAACTCAAGACCAAACCGACCCAGCACTCGGTCAAGGAGTTGCGGTCCATCGGGCTTGCGCCGGACATCCTCGTGTGTCGCTCCGAAGGGCCGATTCCGCTCAAGGAACGCGAGAAGCTCGCGCTGTTCTGCAACGTTCGTCCCGACAGTGTGATCGCGGCGCAGGACCTCAAGTCGATCTACGAGGCACCGTTGGCCTATCACCGCGAGGGAATGGATCAGGCGGTGCTGGACGCCTTCGGGATTTCGCCCGCGCCGAGGCCCAACCTTGCGCGATGGGAAGACGTGGTCGATCGCATCCACAACACAGACGGCGAGGTCCGCGTGGCGATCGTCGGAAAGTACACGCAACTTGAAGACGCCTACAAATCCATTGCAGAGGCCCTGACACACGGTGGCATGGCGAACCGGGTAAAGGTGCGGATCGACTGGGTGGATGCCGAGATTTTCGAACGCGAGGATCCGGCGATCCACCTGCAACCCTATCATGCGATCCTGGTCCCCGGCGGCTTTGGCGAACGCGGGACCGAGGGCAAGATCAGGGCAGCGCAGTTTGCCCGCGAAAAGCTCATCCCCTACCTCGGCATCTGTCTGGGGATGCAGATGGCGGTCGTCGAGGCGGCCCGAAACATGGCCGACATGGGGGATGCGGGCTCCGAGGAGTTCGACCACGAGGACAAGAAGAGCCGAAGCTACACGCCGGTCGTCTATCATCTCAAGGAATGGGTGCAGGGCAATCATACCGTCCGCCGGAAGACCGACGACGACAAAGGCGGGACGATGCGGCTGGGAGCCTATGACGCGTTGCTGACCGAGGGGTCCCGGGTTGCGGAGGTCTATGGCACGACGACCATCGAAGAGCGGCATCGCCACCGCTACGAAGTCGACATCCGGTTCCGGGATCAGCTTGAGACGCAGGGCCTGATCTTTTCCGGAATGTCGCCGGATGGCCGCCTTCCGGAAATCGTGGAGGTCAAGGATCATCCATGGTTCATCGGAGTCCAATTCCACCCGGAATTGAAGTCGAAACCCTTCGAACCGCATCCCCTCTTCGCGGATTTCGTTCGCGCGGCGAAGGATCAGTCCCGGTTGGTCTGACACCGTGCCGGACCCGAGCCGATCTGTAACGCGCGACATTACGGCGACGGATTTCGTCAATGTCGACCGTCTTCCGCGTGATCCGGACCGCGCTAAATTTTTGAATGACAGAGAATTTTTCGCGCTCAGCCTCGTGGTGCGCTACGTCATGTCGGTCTCAAGACCACAGGCTGGTCATCTGCGAACTGTTTCACAAAACCACAACCCAAGAGGCAACTGCCCGAAACGGCAACCCACATTTGGGAAAACGGACCGTTCGTCTTGAACCGATCCACCTGTTACGGATGGATCGCGACCGCGTCCGAAAACTGCTGAACGACCGTCAGGTCAGGGTTGGCGTTGCTGACAGCTTCCACTCGAAAAAAAGGCGCGAGATCCGCTGGACGCCTGACCGACCGCGACTGCGTTAGAACCCTAACGTGAACCGGCGGGTCAATCCGATGCGGGCGGACAACTGGTTGTCGTCGACGGTGATCGGACTGTCTGCCGCATCATTTCGCAGACGATCATAGCGGATTGCCGCATCCACACCCCAGCTGTCATTGATCTGGTACCCAGCCCCCAGTTCGACACCCGACGACAGCAGTCCGCCACTGGCCGAGAAGGGTGCAAAGTTCGACACACCTGCCGACGCCACGGATTCGGCTGCGGTCACGCCGAAATACGTCGAGGCGTAGTCGCTATCACCGAAAAAGACGCGCGGACCCGCGCGGAGAGTCAACCTGTCCGTCGGGCGCAGGAACACGTCAGCGCCCAGTTCGCCCACGAACGACTCATGCCCGATCACGCCGTAGCGCACATCTCCGAAGACCTGAAAGTCTGGGGTCGCGTATCGAAGTCCGACGCCGAGTTCGAGCGATGCATCGACGTCGGCAAGCCCTGTCAGTTCCGGATCGTCACCCGCGTTCCGCTCCCCGATGTAGCGGAAAGAACCGGTCACCCCGAACCCTTCCGGCTGATAGAGCGGATCGGGACTGCCGATCGTGAAGCCGCCAAGCCGCAGATAATTCAGATTAAATCCGAAGTCGGGGGCTGCTTCGACACTATCGGAGCCGAAATAGGACGGTGACGCCGCGACGCCGCCCCGCAGCGTGAAACCGATTGCAGGTCCGTTTCCTTGCGTCGAAAGCGTTGGAGCAGAGAGGTCCTGCGCCTGCGCGAACGCGGGAGCGATGGAGAGGCAGCCGAGGACGGCGAGGAGACGGAGCATTGGGACACCAGAGATCGGGCAGGACAGAGTCGGCTTGAGCGAGCAGATAGCACGATGAAACGTTTGCGCACCCTCAATATGCCTTCATTTTCCCGTGACATGCCGTGCGGCGGAAGATAGCCGAGGCCATGTTGTCTTATCAGCACAGCTTTCATGCCGGAAATGCCGCCGACGTGCACAAACACGCGCTCCTGGCCGTGACGCTCGCCTACCTGACACGCAAGGACAAGGCTCTGAGCTATCTTGAGACGCATGCCGGGCGCGGACTTTATGACCTGAACGATTCCTTCGCGCAAAAGACCGGCGAGGCGCGCGCCGGTGTCGGGCGCCTGTTCGACCGGTTCCCGTCGGATCATCCCTGGCGGACGACGATCACGACCCTCCGGACGACGTTGGGACCGGACAGCTATCCCGGGTCGCCGCTGATCGCGGCGCATCTGCTGCGGCGCTTCGACCGGATCGATCTGGCGGAACTGCATCCGGCAGAACACGACGGCCTTGTCGCTGCCATGCCCGACAATCCCAACACCAGGATTCACAAGCGCGACGGTCTTGAAATGGCCAAGGCGCTGACCCCACCCGATCCGAGGCGCGGGTGCATGCTGATCGATCCGTCGTGGGAAGTGCGCAGCGACTATGAAGCGATCTCGCGGCTCTTGCCCGTCATACACCGGAAATGGAACGTGGGCGTCCTGATGCTCTGGTATCCCATCCTTCCGGATCGGCGTCATGTCATGATGGTCCGCGCCTTACGCGAAGCGATGCCTGAACTGATGATTTCGGAAGTCGGATTCCCGCCGGCGCGTGAGGGCCACGGGATGCGCGGATCCGGGCTGGCGGTCGTGAACCCGCCCTGGGGTCTGGCGGAGGAAGCCGCGCGATTGAAGGCACTTTTTGACGGAGGGTAAAGAATGGCCAAGGGCTATTGGATCGCGCACGGGCGGGTGGATGATGTCGAGAAATACGACCTTTATCGCGCAGCGAATGCCGCGCCGCTGGCTGCCTTCGGCGCGCGGTTTCTCGTGCGGGGAGGAGCGCGGCAAACGGTTGAAGGCGATGCCCTGCCCCGCACGGTGGTGATCGAGTTTCCCTCGTATCAGGCCGCGTTGGAGTGCTATGCTTCAGACGATTATCAGGCCGTACTGAGGCTTCGCGAAGGGATCAGTATCAGCGACCTCGTGATCGCCGAAGGTTGGGAGGGGTAGCAGGCCAGCATACTGCGCCCTATATCGCCCGACATGTTTGCTGATCTTCTGCGCCGCCTTGCGGCCCCCGCCCCCGACCGCCTGCCCGAACCCGACGCCAGACTTGCGCTTGCGGCCCTGTTGGTCCGTGTGGCGCGGAGCGACGATGATTACGCCGCAGCCGAGATCGCGCGGATCGACCGGATCCTGATGAAACGGCATGCCCTTGATGCCGAAGCTGCAGGCGCGCTTCGGGCCGAGGCCGAAGCGCTTGAGGCGGAGGCTCCCGACACGGTCCGTTTCACGCGTGCGATCAAGGACAGCATTTCCTTGGAAGATCGGATTGCCGTCATCGAAGCGTTGTGGTCAGTCGTTCTTGCCGACGGTTCGCGAGACGAAGAAGAAGACAGCTTGTTGCGCCTTCTCGCCAACCTTCTGGGAATAAACGACCGTGACAGCAATCTTGCGCGTCGCCGGGTCGAGCGTTCTTCTTGACCGTAGCGGGCTGCGCGGCGGGCAGGGTGCTCGCGTCAAGATGCCGGTTTGCTCTGTCACGGGCCAAGGTTTTCGAATGATTGCCAGCCTTGCCTGGTATCCCGCCGCCCGGCCCGCTTGGGAACGGTTATGGGACGCGGTGCGACACCACGTCGGCATAGGGCCGGAACGCTTGACCTGGCCGGAGGATTTCGATGCCCATTGGCGTGCCCCCGACCTTTTGCTGTCGATGACTTGCGCCCTCCCGATGCAACGCGGGCTTGGTACGGTCCTGAAGGTTGTCGGGTCGCCGGTGTGGAATTTGCCGGGCCTGCCTGCGGGACGGTACGCGTCGCACCTCGTCACGCATGTGGGTGACGCCCGTTCGCTCGAGGAAGCCGCGGCAGACGGGCTCGCCGTGAACGCAATGGACAGCCAGTCAGGCTATGGCGCGCTTCGGACAGCGGGATTGTCCGGCCCAATCCGTGTCACCGGCAGCCATGCCGCGTCGATGCAGGCGGTCGCGTCGGGAGCGGCGGGCCTGGCGGCCATCGATGTCGTGACCTGGACGCAATGCGCCCACCCGGATGTCTGCATCCGTGCCACGACCCCCCCGACGCCCGCTTGCCCCTTCGTCACCGCCCTGCCCGATATGGCGGAGCCCTTGCGACACGCGCTGCGCCGGGCCATCGCCGTCCAATCAAAGGGCGACCGCGGCGCGACCCGGCTTTCCGGGATCACGACATTGCCGAAAGACAGCTATGCGGCCCTTCCGCTAGGGCCCCATTGCAATCGGTCGGAATTTCCTGCGTAAAAGAACGTGATATTCGCGTTGGCAGGGACATCCCTTGGAAGTTGCACCGCCCGTCATAGAAATTCGCGCGCTTCACAAAGCCTATGGGCAGCTTGAAGTGCTCAAAGGCGTCGACCTTCGGGCGTGCCAAGGTCAGGTCGTGTCCCTGATCGGGTCCTCCGGATCGGGGAAATCCACGCTTCTGCGCTGCGCAAATCTTCTGGAGGACAGCCAGCAGGGCGACATCCTCTTCTGCGAGGAACCAGTCACCTGGCGCGGAACGGGTCAGGGCCGTCGCCCGGCCGATGCCGCGCAGATCACACGGATCCGCACCAACCTGTCGATGGTTTTCCAGTCCTTCAACCTCTGGTCGCACCTGACGGTTTTGCAGAATATCATGGAAGCCCCCGTTCAGGTGCTGAAACGCGATCCGGCAGAGGTCGAGGAAAAGGCACGCGAATATCTCGCGAAGGTCGGGATCGGCGACAAGGCCGACGTCTGGCCGGCACAATTGTCCGGCGGGCAGCAACAGCGCGCGGCGATTGCCCGTGCGCTTGCGATGGAACCGAAGGCGCTGCTGTTCGACGAGCCTACCAGCGCGCTCGACCCCGAGCTGGAACAGGAAGTCGTGCGGGTCATAAAGGCATTGGCCGACGAGGGTCGGACAATGGTCATCGTCACGCACGACATGAAGCTGGCCGCGGACGTCAGCGACCACGTGATCTTCCTGCATCAGGGCCGTATCGAGGAGGAAGGTCCACCCGACGTCCTGTTCGGCCAACCCAAGTCCGACCGCCTGCGCGGCTTTCTGTCCGCAACGGCCCACTGACGAACCGGGACCGCCCAGAATGGGGCGGCCCACAACATGGAGAGACTGCAATGAAACTTATCCTGTCCGCCATCGCGCTTGCCGCGACTGCGACCATGGCTTTCGCCGATGCGCACACGGTCGTGCGCATGGGCACCGAGGGTGCCTACCCTCCGTACAACTTTCTGAACGATGCCGGTGAAGTCGACGGGTTCGAGCGCGAAGTGGGCGACGAGCTTTGCACCCGCGCCGGGCTGACCTGCGAGTGGGTCACCAACGAATGGGACAGCATCATCCCGAACCTGACGTCCGGGAACTACGATACCATCATGGCCGGGATGTCGATCACGGACGAGCGGGACGAAGTCATCGACTTCACCCAGAATTATTCGCCGCCCGCATCCTCCGCCTATGTCGCGCTTTCGTCCGATGCCGACCTCGGCGGCGTCATCGCGGCACAGACCAGCACGATTCAGGCCGGATACATCGCTGAAAGCGGTGCCACCCTGTTGGAATTCGCGACCTATGACGAAACCGTCGCGGCCGTCCGGAACGGCGAAGCGGACGCGGTGTTCGCGGACCGGGACGCGCTTGCCCCCACGGTCGAGGAGTCCGGTGGCGAATTGACCTTTGCCGGTGAGGAAGTCGCTCTCGGCGGCGGCATCGGTATGGGCGTCCGCGAGAGCGACGGCGAACTGCGCGAGAAGTTCGACGCCGCGATCACGTCGATGAAGGAAGACGGCACGCTGAACGCGATGATCGTGAAGTGGTTCGGCGAGGATGCCGCCGTCTACGAGTGATCGGCACCTGACAGATCATCGGGGGCGGTGCCTGCAAGGGTGCCGCCCCTTTTCGTTTCATGCCCCTCTAACGGGCAGCCCGGTGCCGCCGTGTGTTGCAATCCGCCCTCCTCCGGGGCGCACAACGGACGCGAGGCACCGCCAAAGATTGCAACACCGGGCGTTTCATGGCCTGTCGGGGTAACCGCCACAGACGGAAAGACGACAGATGCTTGCAGCCTGCGCCGCGCCCGACACCCTCGAAGGGATCGTCTGGCTGGCTTGCTACCTGACAATCGGCAAGCATCTCGCCTTCTATGGGGCGTTCGGAACCGTCCTGGTCCTGCTTGCCATCACCGCCCCGGCCGCTCTCGCATTCGGCTTTGGCGGCGCGATGGCCGCACGGTCCGCGGTGGCTCCGCTGCGCTGGCTCGGCAAGGGCTACATCTCGATCGTCCGGGGTGTGCCGGACATCGCGTTCTTCCTGTTCTTCGTGATCGCGCTCGATCAGGCCTTCGAGTATCTCCGCCACAAGGTGAAATGTCCCGACTGGGACCAGCCGATCCGGCAGGGCACCGATTTTCTCGTGTGCCAGCAGGCGAAACTCCCTCTCGGGAACGCGCCTCAATGGGTGCACGAGACATATGGTTTCTCGATTGCCGTCCTGACATTTGCGATCGTCTTCGGCGCATTCGCCGCCAACGTCCTCTACGGCGCGATGACAGCGGTGCCTCGCGCGCAGGTCGAGACCGCCGAAGCCTATGGCATGACCCGTCGCCAGACCTTCCGCCGCATCGTCGTTCCGCAGATGTGGGTCTATGCCCTGCCCGGCCTCGGGAACCTGTGGATGGTCCTGATCAAGGCGACGCCCCTGCTGTTCCTGCTCGGCGTCGAGGACATCGTCTATTGGGCGCGGGAGTTGGGGTCGGCCAAGACGCCGCGCTTTACCGATTATCCCCATCCGGATTGGCGCATGTGGTATTTCCTGGCGCTTCTGATTTTCTACCTGTGCTTCACCCGCATCTCGGAAATCGTGATCGCCCGCCTGTCCCGCCGCCTGTCGCGGGGACAGGCCACGACGGCAGGCGAAGCGCAGCGCCGCGAGGGCATCGCATGAGCTGCTGGGAGACGGTCGCAGATTACGGCCTCAGGTCGCTCGGCATCGGCGAGCGCCTTTTGCCGCGCACGGATTTCACGCTCTGCCAGCAGGTCACCCTGATCGGCTCCGGGATGATATGGAACATCTACTTCGGCGTTCTGGCCCTTTTGTCGGGCTTCGTGCTCGCCACCATGCTCGCCATCGGCAAGGCCTCCGGGAACCCGGTGGCGCGCAAATTCGCCCAGTGGTTCATATTCCTGTTCCGCGGCTCGCCGCTCTTCATCCAGTTCTTCTTCGCCTATTTCCTGTTTCTGTCCCTCAAACAGGTCGCCCCCTGGACCGAGCAGCTGTCATCGGCGTGGCTCGGGGCGCTGGTCGTGTTGTTCCTGAACACCGCCGCCTACTCGGGTGAAATCTTTTACGGCGCTCTTCAGTCGGTCCCCAAGGGCGATCAGGAGGCGGCAGAAGCCTATGGCATCACCGGCTGGACCAAGTTCCGCCGGATCACCTGGCCCACGATGCTGCGCCTTGCCTGGCCCGCCTACATCAACGAGGCGATCTTCCTGTTTCACGCCACCACGCTGGTTTTCTTTTCGGGCTTTCCCGCGCGGCAGCAGCAGGGCGATGCCCTCTATTATGCCCAGTATTTCGCGGACAAGACCTTCAACCCGTTCGTGCCTTACCCGATCCTGGCGGGGTATTTCATCCTCTTGACGCTGGTCATCATCGGGATCATGGGCTCGATCAACCGGTATCTGAACCGACACCTTCCCCAAGCTGCCGGCATCCGCCCGCGACTGCTTCCCCAGATCATCAGATGAGCAACGAAGATGGCCATGGCTGGCTGCATGCCCACCCCAATATCCACTCTGTCCGGGCGGCAGCCTGCGACCTGAACGCCCAGGCGCGCGGCAAGCGCATCCCGCGACGCTTCGCGCACAAGCTCGAGACGGAGGGAACGCGCTTCCCCTTCTCGATCCTCAACCTCGACATCTGGGGCGAGGATATCGAGGACAGCCCGCTGGTCTTCGACACCGGCGATGCGGACGGCATCCTGAAGCCGACGCAGCGTGGCTTCCTGCCGATGCCCTGGCTGGATACGCCGACCGCGCTTCTGCCGGTCTGGATGTTTCACCATGACGGGCGCCCTTTCGCCGGCGATCCGCGCCACGCCCTGGCGTCCGTGCTGGCCCGGTACGCCGCGCATGGCCTGACGCCGGTCGTGGCGACCGAGATGGAATTCTATCTCGTGGACGACAGCACGCGACAGTTGCGCGTGCCCAAGGCGCCGGGCTCGGGCAAACGGCGTCCGGGCGCGGAAACCCTGTCCATGCGCGCGCTGGATGCGTTCGATGCCTTCTTCACGCAGCTCTACGACGCCTGCGAAGCCATGGACATTCCGGCGAACACGGCGATTTCCGAAGCCGGAATCGGCCAGTTCGAGATCGACCTCGCCCATCAGGCCGACGCGCTGAAGGCTGCCGATGACGCGTGGTTCTTCAAGCTGATGATCCAGGGGCAGGCACGCAAACATGGCTTCGCCGCAAGTTTCATGGCCAAGCCTTATCCAGACTATGCCGGCAACGGGATGCATGTGCATTTCTCGGTGCTGGATTCGGACGGGATCAATATCTTCGACAACGGCGGGCCCGAAGGGTCCGACAGGATGCGTCACGCGGTTGCAGGCCTTCTGGCCGCCGCCCCTGCCTCGACCCTGATTTTCGCACCGCACCTCAACAGCTATGATCGATTGGTCCCCGGGGCCCATGCCCCCACTGGCCTGGCATGGGCCTATGAAAACCGGACATCCGCGATCCGCATTCCCGCGAGTCCCAACGTCGCACGCCGGATCGAACACCGGATTTCCGGCGGGGACGTGAACCCCTACCTGCTGCTGGCGGTGATCCTCGGGGGCGCCCTGCAAGGTATCGAAGACGGGCTGGAACCACCTGTCGCAATCACCGGGAATGCCTATGCCCTCGACCTGCCCCGCATTCCGGACACCTGGGCGGACGCGATCACCCGCTTCGAGACGGACCCCTGGACCAGACGCCTGCTCCCCGATGGCCTGATCCAGAACATGGTCCTGACAAAGCGGCAGGAGCTGCGGGACATCGAAGAGTTGACCGACGACGAACGGATGGATCTGTATCTCGATACGGTCTGATCCCACCGCGCGATCCCGGAGGCGCGGCTGATCGGAACCATACGGGGCGTGGTCGACGGTATACGCCCTTAAACGACCGGATGAATCGGACGGCTCCAGCATCTTCTGCCTGACCGGGATGGCGGCAGTGTTTGCAACGCGTTGCCGCTGGACGATGCACTTCGACAGGCATACCTTGCGCCCACCAAGACCGAGGACCCCATGCATATCGGCATTCTGCAAACCGGCCATACACACGAAAGCCTGCGGGACAAGCTGGGTGACTTCGACGCGATGTTTCAACGTCTGCTCGAGGGCAACAACTTCACGTTTTCGGCCTGGGACGTGGAGCACATGGTGTTCCCGGCCTCGATCCATTCCGCCGACGGCTGGCTGATCACCGGCTCCCGACATGGCGCGTATGAGCCCCATGCCTTCATCCCGCCGCTCGAGTCGTTCATTCGCGAGGCCTATGCGGAAAACGTGCCGGTCGTGGGGATCTGCTTCGGACACCAGATCGTTGCCCAAGCGCTTGGCGGCACCGTGGTCAAGTTCCCGGACGGATGGGCCATCGGGCACGCCACCTACACCACGGCCGAGGGGAAAACCCTGTCGCTGAATGCGTGGCATCAGGACCAGGTCATCGCCCTGCCGGAGGGTGCGAAAACCCTTGCCGGTAACGATTTTTGCAAAAACGCCGTGATCGCCTACAGCGACCGGGCCTTCACCGTCCAGCCGCATCCGGAATTCGACAACGCCACCATCTCCGACTACGTGGCGGCCCGTCGCGGAACCGGCACCTATCCCGACGACAGGATGAACGCGGCAGCGGACGGTACGACGCGACCGATCGACGACATCCGGATGGCGCGGACCATCGCGGATTTCTTCATGACGCGGGTTGCCCATGTCTGACGACTGGATCGACCTGCTGCCCGAAACGGCCCGTGCCTATCTCGACGGGCGCAGGCTCGACGAGGTGGAGTGTATCGTTGCCGACCTGTCCGGCATTGCGCGCGGCAAAGCCATGCCGGCCGCCAAGTTCGCGACGCAAAAGCGGTTCTATCTTCCCAATTCGATCTTTCAGCAAACGATCACCGGGGATTGGGCGGAAGACGGCGAAGCGGCTTTCCTCGAGCCGGACATGATCCTGACGCCGGACTGGGACACAGCCTGTGCCGCGCCATGGACCGCAGACTGGACGATGCAGATCATCCACAACATGCATGATCAGGCCGGCGTTCCGGTACCACCCGCGCCGCGCAACGTTCTCAAGCGCGTGGTGGATCTCTATACGGCGCGCGGCTGGAAACCCGTCGTGGCACCCGAGATGGAATTCTATCTTGTCGCGCGCAATATCGACCCGTCAAAACCGATCGAGCCGCCAATGGGACGATCCGGGCGCCGCGCCGCCGGACGTCAGGCCTATTCGATGTCCGCGGTCGATGAATATGGCAAGGTGATCGACGACATCTACGACTACGCCGAGGCGATGGGCCTCGAGATCGACGGTATTCTTCAGGAAGGCGGTTCCGGTCAGGTTGAGCTGAACCTCGGACATGGCGATCCGGTCAAGCTTGCAGATGAAATCTTCTATTTCAAGCGCCTGATCCGCGAAGCCGCGATGCGTCACGACTGCTATGCGACCTTCATGGCCAAACCGATTCAGGATGAGCCGGGATCGGCGATGCACATCCATCATTCGGTCGTGGATATCGCAACGGGCCGCAACCTGTTTGACGGCGGCAACGGCACGGAAACCCCTGAATTCCTGCACTTTATCGGCGGCATGCAGCAACATCTGCCCTCGGTCATCGCCCTTCTGGCGCCCTATGTGAACAGCTATCGGCGCTATGTCCCTGATTTCGCTGCACCTATCAACCTTGAATGGGGGCGCGACAATCGGACGACGGGCTTGCGCGTGCCCGTATCCGATCCCGAGGCAAAGCGGATCGAAAACCGGATCGCCGGGATGGATTGCAATCCATATCTCGGAATCGCTGCCTCGCTCGCGTGTGGATATCTTGGCCTTGTCAACAAGATAGACCCTGCAGCGCAATTCACGGGCGACGCCTATGATTCCGCAGACGGCATCCCGCGTGATCTGTCCGAGGCGCTCGACCTGTTCGAGACGGCGACCGAGATGCACGAGGTTCTGCACCCCCAGTTCGCCTCGATCTATACCGCCGTCAAACGACTGGAATACAACGCTTTTCTTCAGGTCATCTCGCCATGGGAGCGAGAGCATCTCCTGCTGAATGTCTAGCTGGCTGCATGCCAACGGTGACGGAGGTGTCTGGCCCAAGACGTGGTATGCGGGCGGTATCGACTTTCCTGAACCTTTTCCGCGCCTTGAGGGGCAGAGGGACGCAGACCTCTGCGTGATCGGCGCGGGGATCACCGGTCTTTCCGCGGCGTTGCATGCCGCGCGGGCCGGGATGTCGGTGATTGTGCTGGAAGCTCAAAGGGTTGGATGGGGTGCATCGGGGCGCAATGGCGGTCAGGTCGGCTCCGGCTTCAATCGGTCACCGGACGACCTGGGCCCGGATGGCAGGGCGCTTTGGGATCTGGCCGAAGAAGCCAAGGCACTGACGAAACAGCTTATTTCCGACCAAGCGCCGAAGGCGGACTATCGTCCCGGGATCCTGTCGGCGTGTCTGACGGCAGGTGAATTCCGGGATGCCTCGAAGAAAGCCGCACGGATGAATGCGGGCTATGGGGCCGAGTTGCAAGTGCTTGATGCCGCTGAGATTTCCGCCCGGATCGGGAGTTCCGCTTATGCAGGCGGGGTGTTGGACCTGTCGGCGGGCTATTGCAACCCGCTGGCCTATGTCCTCGGCCTTGCGCAAGCCGCTGTAAAGGCTGGCGTTTCCATTCATGAGGGGTCCGAGGTGCACCGGATTTCCGACGTGGTCGCGACCGGTCAGGGGCGGGTGAAGGCGCGGTTCGTCTTGCAGGCGACGAACGGGTATTCGCCGCATCTGACGGCGAAGACAGCGGCGCGGGTGCTGCCGATCAACAACTACATCGCAGTGACGGAGCCGCTGGAAAACCCGCCGTTTTGTACAAAATGGGGCAATCCTGCGGTGGCGGATTCACGTTTTGTGGTAAATTATTTCTGGCAGACGCGGGACGGGCGGCTGGTCTACGGCGGCGGCGAAAGTTATGGCCGACGGTTTCCGTCGGACATCGCGGGACGGGTGCGCACGAACCTGTCGCGGGTCTACCCGGAGTTGGCCGACGTCCGCTTCAGCCACGCCTGGGGCGGGACGCTGGCGGTGACGGCGACGCGGCTGCCCTATGTGGCGGAGGTCGCGCCGGGCGTGTTCTCGGCCGGGGGATACTCAGGGCACGGGTTGGCGCTGGCGGGCCTTTTCGGGAAGGTCTGCGTGGAGGCGATGCGAGGCGAGCGCGGGCGGTTCAACCTGCTGTCGCGTTTGCCGGTGCCTGCCTTGCCGGGAGGGCGGTTGCTGGGCCCATGGGCGGCGCAGGCGGGGATGGTTTTCGGGGCGCTGCGGGATCGGTTGGTGCGGTGAGGGGGTCGGGTAGCTGGTTTTTGTAGGGTGGGTTAAACCCACCGATATGCGTCAGTTGGGTTTGGGATGGGCGGTTGCATCCACCCTACGGTTGCTGACAATAAGTGAGTAACGAAAAGACATCCGTACCTGCCTACACGGCATGGCGCTACTAATAGGTCGTCCAGGTCATGTTCGCTGGATTGAAAGCCCTTCCTATTATTTCGGAACCCGCGAAATTCTTCCTTAAGGGGCGAGCGACCTTCTTTTCGAAAGGAGCTAATGCGACTTTCTCCAGCAGATGAGGTGCCCAAAAAAACTTGTCAAAAGTGACGGGCCTACCGATGAGAATTTCGGACCACATAGTACCGCCAACGGGAGACTCTATACCCTCAAAACGGCAGAAGTCTTCAAAATTACAGATAATCATCGCCAATTCTCCCACAGTCAGCACTTTTATAA
>JBARXR010000239.1:0-6416 GCA_049647445.1 Jannaschia sp.
CCAAGCTGCTGCGCCCACCCGCCGCAGCTATCACGCCTTGCAATCTGAGCACCGAGATGCGGGGGACTGCGGATCGAAACGGGAGCAAGAAACGTGATTTCATAACTGCGATGTAGAGCCACGACCCAAAAGGAACAAGGCAAAGGCCGGAGGAAACTGCGGGATGCCAGCTCATGAAACGTCACGTCGGCGTGCCGTCTTCGAAATAGTTCTCATGCCAATGCCGACCAACGCGAAGGCGTCGGAACAATCGCCTCAGAACCGGCGAACCGCACAAGTCACGCGCTGCCACTCGAGGACACGTGAACCACGCGGTTGGCAGTCAACAAAATCGGCCTCCCACAATTCGTTCCAAAGTCCGGCAGGCACGCTGAGACGGATCAGCCGAGCCGGATCGAGATTTGCTATCGGACAACGAACTCTGCATGGAGCGCGCCGGCAGCTTTGATGCTCTTGAGGATATCGATCATGTCCCGCGCCGAAACTCCAAGGGCATTCAGGCCCGCAATTACGTCCGAGAGCGTCGTCCCGGCCTCGACAAGCGCCAAACCGGGGCCGGGTTCTTCCTGAAGCGCGACCCCGGTCCGAGGCACGACGACCGTCTCGCCTTCCGAAAACGGGTTCGGTTGAACCACTATGGGCGCTTCTTCGATCCGCAGCGTCAGATTGTTCTGAGAAACCGCAACCTGCGAGATCCGGACGTCGCTGCCCATGACGATTGTCCCAGAGGCCTGATCGACGACCACGCGGGCCTTGTGCTGAGGCTCGACGGTCACATTCTCGATCACGCTGATCGCATGGGCGGGCGACCGTTGACCAGCCCGCGCGATGTCGAGAAGGACGGTCCCGGAGTCGAGCATCTCGGCGACCCGCCGACCCAGTTGCGCGTTGATCGCCTGCTCGACCCGGAATGCGGTCGTGAAATCCGGCTCGCGCAGGGCAAGACGTATCTGCGTCATCTCCGTAAAGTCGAATTCGACCTCCCGTTCGACCCTTGCTCCGGCGGGGATGACACCGGCCGTCGGCACACCTTCGATAACTTCCGCGGCATCGCCTCGCGCGGATACGCCGCCAGCGACAATCGTGCCTTGGGCGACCGCATAGATGTCGCCGTCTGCCGCCGTCAGTGGCGTCATGACAAGCGTTCCGCCAAGAAGGCTGTCGGCGTCGCCAATCGCGGAGACGGTCACATCGATACGCCCGCCCGTTCTTGCAAACGGCGGCAAAGACGCCGTCACGATCACCGATGCGACGTTGCGTGGTCGGAATTGTTCCCCGGTAACATTCACCCCGAGACGTTCGAGGATATTTGTCATGATTTCTTCCGTATATGGCGCATTCCGAAGGCCGTCGCCTGTGCCGTTGAGACCAACGACAAGACCATAGCCCACCAAGTCATTGCCACGGACGCCGTCGAATTCGACCAGATCCTTGATGCGGATCGATTGTGCCTGAGCACTCCCGACCAGACCCGAAACGACACACATGAATGTGGCCACGAAAATCAAATCAAACACGCGCCGAAGTTTCCGATCCTTCCTGGACGTCAAGCCATTTGCACGACAAAACGTCCGCATCACAGGTAATCCGTCAGACGCAGTTGCGAGCGCCTTGCGGTTATCGCGTAGAGCGACTCGAGCCGAGAAAGCTCATTTTGCAATTTCGTGACCGCCTCATAGGGGTCAATACCCATCATGTCTGACAGCGCCATTTCAATGTTTTGGCGATCCGCGAGGTTCCGCTCCGACCTGAGGGCGACCCTTGCTTCCGCCGAACCCAATACGCCCTGCAGCACAGGAAGCTGGCTGGTGACTTGCGACGACCTCGACTGCAATTCGTTTGAAACGTCGCTGTGGGAAGCAACGGTCGTATCGAAACCGGCATTCTCGAGGCCGGCGATGAGAGCCGCTTGTTTCAGTGCGTTCCGAATTTCCGACGATCCCGCATCGACATCGATGCTCACCGTCTCGCCGCCACCAACGGGAAAACGGACCGCGGTTGCCGGCACTGGGGTCAATTGGATCGTGTCGTATGCACCGCCTGGTTCGAAATAGGCGTCCACGGATGCGACGTAGGCGTCGAAATCCGCCGACCCGGCGGCAAGAGACGCGATATCCGAAAGAAGGGAGTTGATCGATGACAAGGGCGATCCCGGCTCGCCGTTCCCGAATACCGCCCTGCCCCCGACGGACGTCTGCAAAGCGGAGGCGATGTCTTCTGCTGCCCCGCGCGCGATCGCTGCGGCCCCCCGCATCCCGTCGGATCGGGCTGATGCAAGATTGGTCGGTAGCGAAGCTGAGATCCTCGCGGAGGCCTCCGCGATGCGCCCGAGTGATGTTTGCGCCGCCTGCCCCCAAGTCTCCGCCAACGCAAGACTGCTTTGAAAGGCATCGAGGGACTGAAGGTTGTGTGTCAGGCGGGACAGGCCGGAAAAGTCACTTTTCAAGGCCCGACCGGGGTCGGATGTCCGACCGCTACCGACTTCTTCGGTCAGCGTATCGATGCGGTCTCGGATCATGCGGGCCGTGTCCCGAGGGCCCAGGAACGAGAGGGCCAGTCCAGCAGCAGGTTTCATTTCAAATCTCCGTCAATCTGTCCATCATCTGGCCAACAGCCTGAATCAGTCGGGCGTTGGCGGCATAGGCTTGTTCAACGTCGATCAGCCTGCGCATCTCTTCGTCGACATCTACTTTGCCACCGTCCCGCAACGCTTCGAGCGTTTCCGACCGGTTCGTGGCAAATCGAGCGGCATCGTCTGCTGCTACCCGCTCGAGGGAAAAGGCAGATCGGGTCCTTGCGGCAAAGCCGACGAGGTCGTCCACTCCATCGCCTAATCCGGACGCAGCTGGCGCGGCCGAGTCACGAAACACATCAGAAAACCGAAGCAATTGCGCAGAGGATGAAGCCGGACCGGGCGAAACGGCACCCAAGCCGTCGCGAAGGCGCCATGTGGTGGCGGAGTCACCTGGGTCAAGCGACGCGTTTATCGCAAGCCTGCCTGCAAGACCCGTCAGCGCCAAGGCGCTTGCCGGGTTTCCGCCATCCGTGAACAGACCGGCATCCGCGGCCGCCAGACTCGGATCGACATCTGGGCTTTGAAATCTTGTCGCCAGTTCAAAGGCCAGCGCATCGAGCTGTTCCATCGTCCGAGGAGCCATGTCGTCGCGGAGACGAAAGAGCGCACCCAATCCGCCACCGGCAAGACCATCCCCGGATTTCCCAGATCCGACGTTTCGTCCGTTGACGGTAAGTCCCGACAATTGATCGGGATAGGACATATCGGGTTCCACGTATGTACGCTCGGAAAATCCGATTTCGGCAGCCCGACCGTCGAGCAGGATGACCCCTCCCTGCGATACGAGGGCGATCGTCCCGTTGTCACGCTGCAACTCGCGGATCGGGATATCCACGGCGATGCGATCCACGATCAACTGCCGCTGATCGAGGAGATCCGAGGGGTCATTTCCCGTGGATTTCAGGCGCACAATGTCCGCATTCAGACGACTGACCGACGCGAGATCCCGGTTCAGACGCTCTACGGAGTCGGCGATGCGGCCCTCTGAGGTCCGACGCTCCGATGTGACGATGTCGGCAATGTCATTGAACTTCGAGGCCAGGTCCGATGCGGCACGTGCGGTCAAGACAAGCTTTGCAGGAGATGTCGGGTCCGACGCAGCGGACGTGAACGCCGCGTCCAGACGCGACAGGAGATCCTGCAGACTTCCGGCCTGGTCGGGGTCGCCGATTGCGAGGTCCACCTGGGTATAAAACGCTTGCGCAACGCCGGCATCCGCTGAGTTTGCTGCAGCGTCACGCCTCAGGTAGGTCAGACCAGCGTCGGCGGCCCTACTCACGTGGACGCTTGAATAGAGGCCCGGTATCGGTCCGGTCGTCGCAAGCCGTCTTTGCGCGTACCCGGGCGTATCCGCGTTCGCGACGTTTGATGCGATGATCTCTGCCCGACGGGATGAGATGGTCAGACCCGAAAGGGCGTTACTCAAAGATGCGGATAGGCTCATGCTGACCTCCTAGGATCGGCGCGTTGAAATGGATCAACGCTTGATGTTGGTCGTTTCCTGAAGCATTTCGTCCACGGTCTGAATTACCTTGGCGTTCGAATTGTAGGCCCGTTGCGTCTGGATCAGCTGCGTAAGTTCGGACGCGACATCAACGGCGCTCTCCTCGCGCGAAAAGCCGATCAGGTCGCCGACAGGCCCATTGCCCGCGTCCCAGAGGTAGAAAGCGCCGCTTTCGGGCGACACCTGATACGTCTGGCTTTCAAGCGCGCGCAGGCCGTTTGGATTGGGAACGTCGACGATCGGAATCTGATAGAGTCTCTTCATGAAGCCGGTATCGTAGATGGCATTGAGGTACCCGTTCGCGTCGACCTCGATCGAGGCGAGAATGCCGACCGGCGACCCGTCCTTGGTGACGGCCAGCGGCGCGAAGGTATCCGAGAGTTGCGACATACCCCCCCGCTCGAGCGGCCGACCGACATCAAGGGTCATGTCACCACTCTGCGCCGCGATAGTCATTTGTCCGGTCGTCGCGTCATACGATCCGACGCTGAGTGCCGTGACTGATGAGAGCGTGCCGCCGTTGTCGCGACTGTCGTCGAACGTGAGGGTGAATTCGCCGACCAGCAGACCGCCTTGCGCGTCGTCGCGCACCTGCATCGTCCAAGCGTTGCTGGCCGGGTCCCCTGCCGCCGCAACGGTTGGCGTGAAGGTGATATCAAGGTTCTGCGATTGACCCAGGTTTCCATAATATTCCAACGACAACTCGCGTGGCAGTCCGCTTGCGTCGGCAATGGTATCCGTCGCCGGAAGATTGACGCCGAGCGTTATCCTGGTCGTCGCGTCCCCCTCGAACTGATTTCCATCGACACGAACCGGTTGCAGACCGCTCAGGGTGTCCCGCGGGAAATTCGGAATGACCCCGTTCTTGTCCGCAGGCCATCCGAGCAGTGCCATTCCGCTGTCGGTCCGCAGATAACCGTCCGCGTTCGGCCGGAAAGACCCCGTCGAGGTCATCCTGAGCGGTGAACTGCTGCTGGAGCTGGTAATCGAACTGATCGGCGTCACGGGCAACATGCCCCGACCGCCAACCGAAAGGTCCGTTGGATTGTTCGTCGTGATGAGCGTCCCGCGCTGACCCACGGCACGACCGGTCGTGACCCGCACGCCGCCCGCGGAATAGGTTCCACGGCTTTGGTCGAGGACCAGTGAATGGAAGTCCGCGGTCGACCGTTTGTATCCGTAGGTCGCGGAGTTGGCGATGTTGTCGGAGATCGTGGCAAGTCGGCTGGCGTTCACGCTGAGGCCAGTTACACCGGCGTTCAGGGAGGAGGAAATCGTCATGAATGGCCCTTTCTGCTGTCTCATGTTTCGGGACGTCTCCCCGAGTCGGTGAACCCTAGACCGCTGAGAGTTAAGGTGCGGCTAACGGTTGGGGCGAATGTCAGGCATGGTAAACAACGTCCTTTCCCCATCCTGACTCAAGGGTTCGATCCTGCCCGCAGGAGGACGATTTCAAGGCGGTTGTTCCGGACGGAAACGGGGTTCGCTTCCGCCGGGCGTCTATCTGCATGCCCGGTGATCCGGGCAATGCGCGAATCCGGAAGCTCCAACGGAAGAAGGGCAAGTCGCAGCGCCTTGACCCTTTCCTGAGACATGTCCCACCCACGCGGAATCCGCGTCACAATCGGCTCCGCCGCGGTGAAAGCACTCAGCGCAAGCGGACTGCGGGCGTCGCGCAGGACCGGGGCCACGGACGCAAGCAGGGCCTTGAGCGTCGCTGTCGGCATGTCCTGCTGAAAAAGCGGCCGGTCCGGCAAGTCGAACAATTCGATGACCAGGCCCTCGTCGGTCAGGCGAATGGCGACATGGCGCAATAGTTCCTCGTCAAGCAGGCTTTCGCCGCCCTTGCCCAGAAGAGCCGCTTCTGCCGTTCTCAGGTCGGCGTCTTCATGTTCGGTCGTGCCGTGAACGGTAGACGCGGTAATACCACCCCGTCCGAGTTCGATCTCGCTGGCATCGCTGCTGAGGGAGTGACCGCCAAGCGCACCGTCCCCCCCACCGGACGCCCGGCTGAGCGCCACTGTCGGACTGAAGTAATCGGCAAGGCCCTTGCGCTGTTTCTCGGTGGTCGCGTTCAACAGCCACATCAGCATGAAGAACGCCATCATCGCGGTCACGAAGTCCGCATAAGCGACCTTCCACGCGCCGCCATGGTGCCCTCCGCCGCTGACGACCTTCTTGCGCTTTATGATGATCGGACGCTCAGATTCGCCGGCCATGGCCACAGCCCTCCGTTTTCGGAAGACCTAGGTGGCAGAGGTGAAGAATCCGTTAGGGAGCGACCCAGCGACCGTCGGGTGTCGCGGCGTCCCAGACTGCGCGGCGATGCGGGTCATG
>JBARXR010000240.1:0-2566 GCA_049647445.1 Jannaschia sp.
CGGTCGTCGCCCTGCGCCTCCTGCAACTGCTGCGCGAGAAACCGGCCTTCGGGTTCATCGACACCGATGACGGCGCGGTCCGGCCCGCCCTCTGCAAACAGGCGGCGCTTGGCGGCGAAATACCCGCCGAGGCCCGCGTGTCGGTCCAGATGATCGGGCGAAAGGTTGGTGAAGATCGCCACATCCGGCGTCAGGGCGCGGGCCAGTTCGGTCTGATAGCTGCTGAGTTCGAGGACGACGATATCCTGCGCGCCCAGCGGGTCGAGGTCCAGCACGCCGCGCCCGATGTTGCCCGCCAGATGCGCCTGCCGTCCGGCCTGCACGAGGATGTGATGCAGCAGCGCCGAGGTCGTGGATTTGCCGTTCGAGCCGGTGATGGCGACGACGCGCGGGGCCTCGTCCTCCCATCCCAAGCTCCGGAAGAACAGGCCGATGTCGTTGTCCACGGCCACACCCGCATCCCACGCGGCCGCGATGGCCGGGTGCGGCGCGGGATAAAGGTGCGGGATGCCGGGACTGGTCACGAGGGTCACGACGCCGTCGAAGGCCTGTGCGCGGGTCAGGTCGCGCAAGGTGAACCCCTCGCCCTCTGCCGCCGCCCGGCCCTTTGCGCCGTCGTCCCACACCACGACCTCCGCGCCCCCGGCCCTAAGCGCCCGCGCCGCCGTCAGGCCGGTTCGCCCGAGACCGAGCACGGCGACCGTGGAGCCTTCGTATCCGCGCACAGGGATCATTCCGCAGCCTCTGTCGCCAGTTCCCAGCCGAACAGGCGCATTTCGGCCCAGCCGTCCGTCGCCTCGGGCGCCGCCTCGCCTGCGCGCCCTGCCAGATACCCCTGCACCACCGGGATCATCAGGATGCCGATGCCGAGGACCAACGCGACAGCGCCATAGCGGGCGGACTTGGTCGACAGGCTCAGGGGGTTTTCGCCGCGTGTCAGCATGGGGTTCTACCGCACCTTGAGCGTGGCAAGGCCGATCAGCGCGAGGATCAGCGCGATGATCCAGAAGCGAATGACCACCTGAGGCTCGGCCCAGCCCTTCTTTTCGAAGTGGTGGTGGATCGGCGCCATGAGGAACACGCGCTTGCCGGTGGATTTGAAATACAGGACCTGGATGATGACCGACATCGCCTCCACCACGAACAGACCGCCGATGATCGCCCAGACCAGTTCGTGCTTGGTGATGACCGCGATCGTGCCAAGCGCGCCGCCCAGGGCCAGCGACCCGGTGTCGCCCATGAAGACCGCCGCCGGGGGCGCGTTGTACCACAGGAACCCGAGGCCCCCGCCGATGAGGCCAGCCGCGAAGATCAGAAGTTCCCCGGCGCCCGGAACGTAATGCACCCCAAGGTAGTCCGTGAAGTCCACGCGCCCCACCGCATAGGCGATCACACCCAGCGTCCCTGCGGCGATCATGACGGGCATGATGGCGAGGCCGTCGAGGCCGTCGGTCAGGTTCACCGCGTTTGCGGATCCCACGATCACGATCATCGCGAAAGGGATATAGAAATACCCCATGTTCAAGAGGACATCCGCGAATATGGGAAACGCCAGCTGGTTCTCGAGCTCCGGCGGGTGGACCCAGACCGCGACGCCCCCCGCCACGGCGGCGATGGCGAACCCGAGAAGCAGGCGCACGCGGCCGGGCACGCCCTTGGTGTTTCCGGCGGACACCTTGGCGTAATCGTCGACGAACCCGATGGCCCCGAAACAGATGGTGACCAGCAACACAAGCCAGACATAGGGGTTGTCGAGCCGTCCAAACAGCAGCGTCGCGACCGTCACGGCCCCGAGGATCAGAACGCCACCCATGGTGGGCGTGCCCGCCTTGACGAAATGCGTCTCGGGGCCGTCGAGGCGGATCGGCTGGCCCTTGCCCTGACGGCGGCGCAGCAGGTTGATCAGCGGCTGACCGAAGAGGAAGCCGAAGACGAGGGCCACGAAGAAGGCACCTCCGGCCCGCACCGTGATGTAGCGGAACAGGTTGAAGACGTCGCCGCCGTCGGAAAATGTGGTCAGCCAATACAGCATCTGTCGTCCTATTCCTTGGCCGAGGCGTCGCCGAGGGCGCGAATGCCCTCCACCAGCACGGCCATCTTCATTGAAAGCGATCCCTTGACCAGCACCGTATCGCCGGGACGCAGCATGTCGCGCAGATGTCCCGCCATATCGTCGGCGGTGCGCGTATGCTGGCCCCGCAGGCCCGGAGGAAGCGCGTCGTGCAGGAACGCCATCAGCGGTCCAACGGTGTGCACGGTGTCCAGCGTCTCGGTCGCGGAAAGATCGGCAAGGGCGGCGTGCAGGGCAGGTCCTGTGGGGCCCAACTCCTTCATGTCTCCCAGGATGGCGATGCGGCGACCGCGGCGCGGCACTTCGGTCGCCGCCAGCAGGTCGAGTGCGGCACCGACGCTGGCGGGATTGGCGTTGTAGGCGTCGTCGATCAGATCAACCGGCGCCTGATCCGGATGCAGCGTCACGGCGTGCCGCTTTCCGCGGCCGTCCGGGGGCGACCAGGTGGCCAGCGCCAAAGCCGCGCGCGCCACGTCGGCCCCGGCCGCATGGACC
>JBARXR010000241.1:0-8550 GCA_049647445.1 Jannaschia sp.
CCGAATACTCCGCATCGCCGTCTGGTAATCGCCATATGCAATGCAAATGATCCGGCAACACCACCCATTCCAATATCTCGAACGGACGTTCCGCGCGGGTGGCCGCTACCGCATCGCGCAAAGCCTCGACCTCTCGCGCCAAGACGTCGCTGGTGCGGTCGGCCAAGGCGACGGTGAAGAAGATCGTGGCTCCTGCCACTTTGGGGCGACGATAATTCGGCATGCGGCGACGCTACGCCAAGGTGGTTAACACCCCGTTCCCCTTGACCCAAATCAACGCCACCACCCCCAACACCCTCCATAGTCCCCCAAAAGGGAGCCAACCATGACCGACGCCAAGACCCTCCTCCTCGCCCGCCGCAAGGAGCTTACCCGCGACATCGCCCGGATCGAGGATCAGCTCGACGATCCCGCCCCGAAGGACTGGGAGGATGCCGCCTCGGAACGCCAGGGCGACGAGGTGCTGCAATCGCTCGAGCATCACGACCAGACCGAAATCCGCGCCATCGACGCCGCCCTCCAGCGCATCGAGGATGGCTCCTAGGGGACCTGCGCGAAATGCGGGGGCGCCATCTCGCCCGAGCGGCTCGACGCCGTGCCCACCGCCGCCCTCTGCCGCACGTGCGCCGTCTGAGCGGTCACCAGAACTGCCACCATCGCCGCCGCGCGGGCACCATCTCCACCCCCGTCACCTCCAGCTCGCCGCCCGGCACCGGCGTCAGTCCCGCCTCCGCCAGCATCCGCCGCTCCGCCAGCCGGTCCAGTTGCACATCGCGCAGTTGCAGCGCCGCGTCGCCCCGGCTCAGGATCCGGTCCTCCCCGCGTTTCCGGCGCAGGCCGGTCGGGATCCAGCCGTTCCTGATCCGCCACTCCTGCTCCTGCTGCCGGATCAATCGGCCCAGTCCGTTCATGCCGACCACAGCCGCCACCGCGCGCCCGTGGCGCGTCAGGATGACGCGGACGTCGGGGTCCTGCACGGCGGTGCAGATCGCCGCCAGCTTTTCGCGGGCGTCGGAAATGGGGATGCCCTGGTCGGGGGTGCGCTTTGGGGTCATTCGGGCCTCCGGAAGGTTTGTACAAAATGTGAAACAGGCTCCCGAACCTTACCCCGAACAGTGAATTTTCCGTTCATCGGGCCAGGTGCGGGGCGTCCGGTCCGCCCGGCCGGTCCGGGCCCACCGCCGCCCGCACGAAACCAAATCCGGGCGCGGGGCGTTCTCTTTTCGACCTCGAAAAGGAGAGAACAATGACCAGTCCCGCAGACCTCGAAAAGAAGTTCTGGGCGTCCCTCGACAGCGACCGCACCGTGTTCCTCGCGACCGACGGCGCCGCGCCGCGCCCGATGACGGCCATCGCCGAGGGCGAGAGCGCGCCGATCTGGTTCTTCACCGCCTTCGATACGGATATCGGCAAGGTGTTGAAAACAGGACCGAAATCCGCGACAATGACCTTCGCATCCAAGGGCCACGACCTCTGGGCCTCGGCCTCTGGTCAACTGATCCTCGACAACGACAAGGCCGTCATAGACCGCCTCTGGAACCCGTTCATCGCCGCCTGGTACGAGGGCGGCAAGGACGACCCCAAGTTGGCGCTGGCCCGCTACGACGTGCGCGAGGCGCAGGTCTGGGAAGACGGCTCCTCGCTGATCGCGGGAATCAAGATGTTGATGGGAACCGATCCGAAGAAAGATTACGCCGACAAAACCGCCAAGGTCAGCCTGAACGACTAAGCCGAAACCGTCCGGTCAAACACCAACGGGGCATCAACCGGGTGCCCCGTTTTTCCGGCAAGGGTTTGACGTTCCGGCATGAAACGCCGCGAAACCGCTGCATCCGTGCCATTTTCCCGCCGCGTCCCGTCGTTAACCGTCCTCTGGAACCCGACGTTTTCTGGAGCTGTCCGACATGGCAAAATTCATCGCGGCAACGGCGCTCGCGGCCCTTCTTGCCGTCCCGGCAGGTGCCGCCGTCCTGGACGAGGCCACGTTCGGCGAATTCGCCGACACCTATTCGTCACCGACGGACTGGACCGGATATACCAGCGTGCAAGGCTATTCGAGCGGCCTGTCGGATTACGAATACTTTCGTATTTCTTCCTTCGCGCCCGGCACGACCGCGCTGTCGTTCAGCCTGTCGAACAGCGGCCTCGGGTCGAATGCCTTCGTGCGATTGTCATCGACTGCCTTCACGATGGCCGAATGGGACTGGACGATCAGTGCCTTGGACGCCGGGAACCCCGACGCGCAGTTGTATTCCAACCTCTTCCTGCCGGACGATACCTATACCTATGCGCTGCCGTCGGCCTTCTCGGGCCCGATCTACGGCTTCTTCCGTTTCTACAATGCGACAACCCCGAGTGCCTTCACCATGACTGCGGTCGGCGCGTCGGCGGGGTCTTCCGGATCGGGCGGGGGATCCTCCGCCGTCGTGCCGTTGCCCGCGCCGCTCTGGCTCCTTCTGTCGGCTCTCGGCGGTTTGGCCCTCCTGCGGCGCAGGCAGGCCCTCGCGGTTGCCTGACGACAGGTTCAGACCCGACCGTTGATTTCGATCAGGTTGCCCTCCGGATCCTCCACGTAGACGTGACGCAAGCCAGGGATCGCGAATTCTCCGGTCACCGAATGCCGGATGCCCGCTGCCCGCAGGCGCGCGATGACGGCGTCCAGATCGTCGACCTGAAACGCCACATGCCCGCCGACAGACGGATTGTGCGTCAGGTTGTTGTTTTCCGCGAACGCCGGATCCGGTGCGATCAGGTGCAGGCCGGAATGGCTGTCCCGCCCGTCGGCCATCAGAGCCAGCTTGTCAGGATCGCCCGGCAGATACCCCCGGGTCTTCGGAAACGCCCATGCGGCTTCCTGCATGCCCAGAACGCTCGCATAGAATGCCGCCGTCTTGCGCACATCCCTGGCTTGCAGGTTCACATGATGAATTGACCACGTCATGACCGGATCCTTCCCTGATGCCGCTGGCACCTTCCGTGCCGCCGCCCTACCTTAGGGCAAAGGAGACGCCGATGACCAACCCGCTTCTGACCCCTTGGGATACGCCCTTCGAGATGCCGCCCTTCGCGGCGATCACCGACGATCACTTCGGTCCTGCGATGGAGGAGGCGATGGACGTCGGCCGTGCGGCGATCCGGGCAATCGCCGAAAACCCCGAAGCCCCGACGTTCGCCAACACCATCGAGGCGCTGGAACGGGCCGACCAGGTTCTCGACCGCGTGGCGGGCGTTTTCTATAATCTCGCCGGGGCCGACAGCACGCCCGCACGCGAGGCGCTGCAACGTGAACTTGCCCCGAAACTTTCGGCCTACGGATCCGAGATCACCAACAACGCAGCACTTTTCGCCCGTGTGGAGGACCTGTGGCAACGACGCGACGCGCTCGATCTGTCGGAGGAGGAGAGCCGCGTCCTGATGTTGACCAGACGCGGCTTCGTGCGCTCCGGTGCCGCGCTCGACGGTCCCGAGGCAGCGCGTCTGACGGAGGTGAAGTCCCGTCTCGCAAGCCTCGGGACAGCCTTTGGCCAGAACCTGCTGGCGGATGAGAGGTCGTGGTTCATGGACCTGTCCGAAGATGACCTCGACGGCCTGCCGGATTTCGTCAAATCGACCGCGCGCGCGGCTGGTGAGGAACGGGAGCGTCCGGGTCCGGTCGTCACGTTGAACCGGTCGCTGATCGTCCCCTTCCTGCAATTCTCTCCCCGCCGCGACCTGCGCGAAAGGGCCTATGAGGCATGGACCGCGCGCGGGGCGAACGGCGGCGAGACCGACAACCGCGCAACGGCGGCCGAAGTCCTCAGGCTCCGTGAAGAACGGGCGAAGCTGCTCGGCTATGCGAGCTTTGCCGACTACAAGTTGGAAACCGAAATGGCCGGGACACCCGACACGGTCCGGGACCTTCTGATGCAAGTCTGGCACCCCGCCCGCACAGCCGCTCTCGCCGACGCCGAACATCTGGCCCGCATGGCGCGTGAGGACGGCATCGTCGGCCCGCTGGAGCCTTGGGACTGGCGCTATTATTCGGAAAAGCGTCGGCTCGAACTGCACGACCTGAACGAGGCGGAACTGAAACCCTTCTTCCAGCTGGATCGCATGATCGAGGCACAATTCGCCTGTGCGCACCGGTTGTTCGGCTTGGACTTCGCACCGCTCGACGGGCCGTTCTACCACAAGGACGTGCGCGGGTGGGAGGTGACGCGGAACGGCGATCACGTTGCGGTCTTCCTTGGCGATTACTTCGCGCGCTCCTCCAAGCGATCCGGAGCGTGGTGCAGTGCAATGCGGTCACAATCGAAGCTTGGCGCCGACACGCGGCCAATCGTGGTCAATTTCTGCAATTTCGCGAAGGGCGATCCCGCGCTCCTGTCGTATGACGACGCCCGGACCCTGTTTCACGAGTTTGGCCACGCCCTCCACCAGATGCTCTCGAACGTGACGTATCAGTCGATCTCCGGCACGTCGGTCGCCCGCGATTTCGTGGAACTGCCGTCGCAACTCTATGAGCATTGGCTGGAAGTGCCGGAAGTCCTGGCCGAATTCGCAACCCATGCGAAGACCGGCGAGGCTATGCCGGAAGCCTTGCGCGACCGTCTGCTTGCGGCTGCGACCTATGACATGGGGTTTTCCACCGTGGAGTATGTCGCCTCCGCCCTCGTCGATCTCGCGTTCCATGACGGCCCGGCACCTGCCGACCCGATGCAGAAGCAGGCGGAAGTCCTGGAAACCATCGGAATGCCCCGCGCGATCCGGATGCGTCACGCAACGCCGCATTTCGCCCATGTCTTCTCGGGTGACGGATATTCGGCCGGATACTACAGCTACATGTGGTCCGAAGTGATGGATGCCGACGCCTTTGCCGCCTTCGAGGAAGCCGGCGATCCGTTCGATCCGGACCTTGCGAGAAAGCTGGAGGCGAACATCCTGTCGACCGGCGGCTCCCGCGATGCGGCCGAGCTTTATGTGGCGTTCCGGGGGCGGTTGCCCGGCGTCGAAGCCTTGCTGAAGGGCCGCGGCCTCGACACCGCCGCCTGATGACGTCGTTCAGGCCCGGCGGCGCGCGGTGTCCGCTGTGCGGGCGTCCGGCGTCGCCTGCGGCTTTCTCGCCGCCGTCTCGCGGGTCGTGCGGTCGTCAAGCGCCTGCGCCAGAATGTCGATCATCGTGTCGAGATCGATATAGCGGATATCGGGAACCCTTGTCATGTGTGCCTCCTTGCGCGACTGACGCGAAGGTAGCAGCCACGCCCGCCCGGCCATAAGTCGGGGAAACCCTACCCGTAGCGACCGGAGTGCCCATGCCCCTGACCGCCGACCAGGCCCGCGCCATCACGGATGCCGTCCGCGACGTTTCGCAGGCCGAGATCATGCCGCGTTTCCGCAACCTGTCCGCAGATGATATCGACGCGAAATCCGCCTTTGACGACTTGGTGACCGTTGCGGACAAGGCGGCGGAAGACGCGCTGACCGCCCGCATCCGCGATATCCTTCCGGGCGACACAGTGGTGGGAGAGGAAGCCGTCAGCGCGGACCGATCCCTTCTGGGCCGCGTGGGCGAGGGGCGCGTGACGATCATCGACCCGATCGACGGAACCTGGAACTATGCCCACGGCCTCGCCAATTTCGGCGTGATCGTCGCCGTGCTGGAGGATGGCGTGACGCAATGGGGGATGCTCCATGATCCGTCTTTCGACGACTGGATCGAGGCGCACCGGGGGCAGGGGGCCATCTACAGGCGCAATGGAAATGCCCGTCGCCTGGCCGTATCGCAGGCCGACACGCCCTTCGACCACTTGCGGGGCAACGTGTCGGGTTACCTCTACCCGCAGCATCTGCAGGCCGGACTTGCAGCGACGACGCCGCTTTTTCGCCGCAGCACCTCGCTTGGGGCGTCGGTGCACGAATATCGGATGCTGGCGCTGGGCGGCTCGGATTTCGTCCTCAACGGGATGCTCAACGTCTGGGACCATGCCGCCGGTGTCCTCGTCCTGCAGGAGGCCGGGGGCACCGCCCGCCTGCTCGACGGGCGGGACTATCATCCGACGATGACCCACGGGCGCCTTCTCGCCGCCCGATCGGAAAAGATGTGGACGGCGCTGGCCGCGACCTTCAACACGGCCCTCGGCGATCAGGCATAGCTGACCACTTCGATCTCGACCCCCTCCGGCCCGTCGAAATAGAACCGGCGACCGGGCGCATAGGACGCATGATCGCGCGGCACGAAACCGGCGGTTGAAACCCGCGCCGCGGTGTCGTCCAGATCGTCCACAACGACGCCGATGTGGTTCATCGCGCCATGCGTGCCATACGTCGTCGCCGGGTCCGTGACCTGTCCCGCTGGCCGGTAGAGCGCGACATAGGCATCGTCGTCACCCACGTGCACGGACCGCCCGTCGCCCAGGGCCGCGCCCGCCCAGCGGACCCGCCAGCCGAACAGCCGGCAGAGGGTGGCCGCAAAGGCATCCGGGTCGCGGACGGTGACGTTGAGATGTTCGAGACGGGCCATGGGAACCTCCTGCAAAAGCCGTTGACGGGAGGGGTGTGGGACCTCAACCTTGGTCGAGGTCAAGGAGAAGTCGACATGCCGCCCACGGAACTTTCCATCGGCCAGATCGCGGCGCGGACCGGCCTGAGCATCAGCCAGATCCGCTTCTATGAGGCCAGGGGCCTGATCGCACCGCCGCGCGACCGGGGCGGGCAACGCCGGTTTCCCCGCGCCGAACTGCGCCGCCTCGCATTCATCCGCATCGCACAGCGTCTGGGCCTGTCCCTGCGCCGGATCGCCCAGGCGCTCGGGCCACCGACGGACCGCCCGCCGACGCCGGCGGAATGGGCGGACATCGCGTCCGGCATGCGTAACGAGCTGACCGGCCGGATCGACCAGCTGACCCGTCTGCGGGACAATCTTGACGGCTGCATCGGCTGCGGCTGCCTGTCGATGGACCGCTGCGCACTCTACAATCCTGACGATGTCAGGGCCGCCGAAGGCCCCGGCGCGCGGACCGTCGAGGGCTAGGGCGCTACTCGCGCACCTCGCCCGGTTCGACGCCCCACAGGGCGGACGTCTCGGCCCATCCTTCGGTTCCGTCCACCTCGAGCTTGCACCATCCGGCGCTGCACTCCCCGAGCCAGGCCACGACACCCGATTGCAGCCTGGCCGTCATCGGCGCATCGGTCGCCGGTCTGCGATGCAGCACGACCTCCGGGGCCTCGACCAGGACCGTCCGGTTACCCGACAGCAGCGAATAGTGCATCCAGCCGCCCGCGCCCTCCCGGTCCTGCACCCGCCGCCAATGGCCGTATTCTGCGGTGATCTGCAGCGGCATGTACCGGCGCTTGAACACCCAGTCGATCCGGTGCGTGCCGGATGGCCCGCGGCGTGCGTATCCCTCCGCGGCCTTCATCGAGACATAGCGGGGCAAGGGCAGGTTCGTGACCACGCCCCGTTCCGCCGCCAGCACGACGAGGGGGGCACAAAGCCCCAGACACGCGACGAGAGCCGCAAAGACGAAACGTGATTTCATGGACTGCCTGCCCGACCGGTTACCTGCTCTGACGGGGTCTGACGCCCCTTGCGCATGGGCGTCACCATGCCATCATGGCGCCCTAGGACAAAGGGGAAGGGTGGAGCCCGTGCCAACAAGCCGACTGAGTGTTGTCGTGACGCGACGCTTGCCTGAACCGGTCGAGACCCGGATGCGCGAATTGTTCGATGTCCAGCTGTCGGACAGCGAAGCGCCCATGTCCCGCGAAAAACTTGCCGAAGCGATGCGCGAGGCGGACATCCTCGTGCCGACGATCACCGATGTGATCGACGCGCCGATGTTGGCGGGTGCGGGCGAGCGCCTCAAGCTGATTGCCAACTATGGCGCGGGCTTCGACCACATCGACATCGCGACCGCGCGCCAGCGCGGGATCCTCGTGTCGAATACGCCGGGCGTCCTGACCGAAGACACCGCCGACATGGCCATGGCCCTGATCCTCGCGACCGCACGGCGCGTCGGCGAGGGCATGGCCCAGATGCAGCAGGAGTCGTGGGAAGGCTGGGCCCCGGAGGCGCTTTTGGGAATGCGCCTGCGCGGCAAGCGACTGGGGATTCTCGGCATGGGCCGCATCGGCCAGGCCCTTGCGCGTCGCGCGCAGGCCTTCGGGCTGTCCATCCATTACCACAACCGCCGCCGCCTGCACGATGGACTGGAGGTGCCGCTTGAGGCGACATACTGGGAAAGTCTCGACCAGATGGTGGCCCGGGTCGATGTGCTGTCGGTGAACGCCCCCCATACGCCCACCACCTTTCACCTGCTCAATGCGCGCCGCCTGAAACTCCTGAAGCCGACCGCCGTCGTTGTGAACACCTCGCGCGGGGAGGTGATCGACGAGAACGCCCTGACCCGGATGCTGCGCGCGGGGGAGTTGGCGGGCGCGGGCCTCGACGTCTACGAGCGTGGTAAGGGCGTGAACCCCCGCCTGCGGGAGCTGCCTAATGTCATTCTGCTGCCGCACATGGGCTCCGCCACGCGCGAGGCCCGGCTGGAAATGGGTGAGCGGGTGCTCGTC
>JBARXR010000242.1:0-10923 GCA_049647445.1 Jannaschia sp.
CCTATACGTCGGTGCAGACGGTCGAGGAGTTGATCGAGGCGCTGTGGCGGACGTTGGGGTGTCTGGTGGTGGGGTAGGACTTAAATGTTACGAAAAAAGTTACGCGTGCGTCACTTAGAAACAAAGAAGAGAGCGCCAATTGCTAGCGGAGGAACCACCATTGCAGCCAACATCATCAACCAGCAATCCACCCAGTATTTAATCGACTGTAAGGAAATATAGAGAAACTGTCCCGAGTGCTTTCCAATATTTATACGAAACGTCCGATAATCCGTCTCAGAGTGGTTATCAGCGAAATCATGTACTATCTCGTTGTAATCTTCCACATACCTGCGGACGGTGTCTACGTCTACGCCTTCAAAGACTTCAAGTTCCAGTCTATCTCTTAGTTCCTGAATCCCTTGTGCGCATCTCAGAAAAGCATCCGACTTTAGATCGTGTTTTTTGCCGTGTTCAAGAACACTAAATGCAATAATGAACGCGGACATCACAACGTTCGCTATAGTCAATTTCTGCTGGAAGTCCCCGTAACTATTTAGATCGTAGAGAGCTATGACAACGCTAGTTGTAAAAACATACATGGAAAGTGCGATTACTGACCAAATAGAAGCAACTGAACGTCTTTGATGTCTTCGCGCAGCCTGATATCTCGCGCCCTTCGTCAAAAACATTTTGTACAGCAAGTTACTTGCGTAGGTATGAACTTCCCCAGTTTGATCTTGAATCTTCGACGTCTGTCCGTCCATGACACCCACCATCGTTTAAGCATTCTAGGATGAACGGACCTTGCCAAATTGCAAGAGCTACATGTGATTACTCCGAGAAATTCTCCAGAACAGATTCAAAACTATAGCGCCCCGACCATTTCTGACCGGGGCGTTAAGCTTTGACAAGACGGCGGAGCGACCCCGCCGGACTAGATCAATCGCGCTCTTCGATGATCTTCACCATGTGCGGGATCTTGTTGACCATGCCGCGCACGGAGGGGGTGTCTTCGAGTACCCGGGTCTTGTGCATCTTGTTGAGGCCCAGACCGATCAGCGTGGCACGCTGGTCGGCGGGGCGGCGGATCGGGGAGCCGATCTGCTTGACGACGATGGTTTTTGCCATGCTCAGGCCTCCTCGGTCTCGGCGGCCGCAGCCGGGGTTTCATCGCCACGGCGGATCACGTCCGCGACCTTCTTGACGCGACGTTGTGCGACCGCTCGCGGCGAGGCTTCCTTGCGGAGGCCGTCCAGCGTGGCGCGGATCATGTTGTAGGGGTTCTGCGAGCCGATGGACTTCGACACCACGTCCTTGACGCCCAACATCTCGAACACGGCGCGCATCGGGCCACCCGCGATGATCCCGGTGCCTTCCGGCGCGGAGCGCATCACCACACGACCGGCGCCGTGGCGCCCTTCCATGTCGTGGTGCAGCGTGCGGCCGTCGCGCAGCGCGACGCGCATCATCTGGCGCTTGGCCTGCTCGGTGGCCTTGCGGATCGCCTCGGGAACTTCCTTGGCCTTGCCCTTGCCGAAGCCGACACGGCCCTTCTGGTCGCCCACGACGACGAGGGCCGCAAAGCCGAAGCGCTTGCCGCCCTTGACCGTCTTCGACACGCGGTTGATCGCCACAAGGCGGTCGGCGAATTCCGGGGCTGCTTCTTCGCGTCCACGACCGCGGCCGCCTCCGCGCTGGTTGTCACGTTCTGCCATGTGGCATCTCCTCGTGTTCGGGGGGTTACCCCAATTTGTACAATCCAGGTGGCAAGGTTACCCCAGAGTGTGAAGAACCCTGCCCCGGATCATCGAGACGGCACAGCCGCCTGCACTGTCGGACGGACCGAACGGCCCGTCCCGGTCATCAGAA
The DNA here is from genome assembly GCA_049647445.1 of Jannaschia sp. Lineage (GTDB taxonomy): Bacteria > Pseudomonadota > Alphaproteobacteria > Rhodobacterales > Rhodobacteraceae > Jannaschia. The sequence continues at coordinate 1,852 of JBARXR010000242.1, forward strand.
CTTCAGTCCGCCTTCGCGGGCGGCATCGGCCAGGGCCTTGACCTTCCCGTGAAACAGGAAGCCGCCACGGTCGAAGTAGACTTCTTCCACACCGGCCTTCTTGGCCCGCTCGGCAATCGCCGCGCCGACCGTCGCGGCCGCCTCGACGTTGTTCTTGCCGACAATGCCCAGAACCTTCTCGAGCGTGGAGGCGGACGCGATCGTCACGCCGTTCACGTCGTCGATCAACTGGACGCTGATGTTCTTGTTGGAGCGATGAACCGACAGGCGCGGACGCCCGGCAGCCATCTTGCGAAGCTTGTTCCGGACGCGCAGGCGGCGCTTCAGGAACAGGTCCCTTTTCGTATTTGCCATCTGACTGATCCTTACTTCTTCTTGCCTTCCTTGCGGAAGATATACTCGCCCTTGTAGCGAATGCCCTTGCCCTTGTAGGGCTCCGGCGCGCGCCACTCGCGGATGTTGGCTGCGACCTGGCCGACCAGTTGCTGGTCGATCCCCTCGACGGTGATCTCGGTCTGCTTCGGGGCCGTCACGGTGACGCCCTCCGGCACATCGAAATTGACGTCGTGGCTGTATCCGAGCGCCAGCTTGAGCGTGTTGCCCTGCATGGTCGCGCGGTAGCCGACGCCGGTGATTTCAAGCTCTTTCTTGAAGCCGTCCGTCACGCCCGTCACGAGGTTCTCGACCATCGAGCGGGACATGCCCCACTGCTGACGGGCGCGCTTGGACTTGCCGCGCGGCGTCACGGTCACCGAACCGTCGTCGATGGTCAGCGTCACATCGTCGGTCGCGGTGAACGTGCGGGTTCCCTTGGGACCCTTCACCGAGATCTTCTGACCGGAAACCGAAGCTTCGACACCCGAAGGCAGCGGGACGGGCTTTTTGCCGATACGAGACATTATACCCTCCTCAGAATACGGTGCAGAGCACTTCACCGCCAACGTTGGCGGATCGGGCTGCTGTGTCGGACATGACGCCACGGGACGTCGAGACGATGGAAACCCCGAGGCCTTGACGGACGGTCGGGATGTCGGAGACGCCGAGGTACACGCGACGGCCGGGCTTGGAGACCCGCTTGAGTTCGCGGATGACCGGAACGCCTTCGTAGTACTTGAGCGAGATTTCCAGCGTCGGATGACCTTGACGGTCGGCACTCGCCTCATAGCCGCGAATGTAGCCTTCGTCGGCCATCACATCGAGGACACGGGCGCGCAGTTTGGACGCGGGGGTGGAGACGGTGGACTTGCCACGCATCTGCGCATTGCGGATGCGGGTCAGCATATCGCCGATGGGATCATTCATCTGATGTGCTCCCTTACCAGCTGGACTTGACCATGCCCGGAATCTGACCCTTGGAGGCCAGATCGCGCAGCATGATGCGGGACAGCTTCAGCTTGCGGTAGTAGGCCCGAGGGCGACCGGTCAGCTGGCAGCGGTTGTTGAGACGGACTGCGGAGGAATTGCGGGGCAATCCGGACAGTTTCAGAGTGGCCTTGAACCGCTCTTCCATCGGCTTCGATTCGTCGCGAACGATCTCTTTCAGGGCGGCGCGCTTGCTGGCGTATTGCTTCACCAGCCGCTCACGCTTCTTCTGACGTTCGATCATGGATACTTTTGCCATGTCTATTTCCTCAGCTGTTGAACGGCATGTTGAAGTGCTTGAGCAGCGCCTTCGCCTCTGCATCCGACTTCGCAGTCGTGCAGATGATGATGTCCATTCCCCAGACTTCGTCGACCTTGTCGAAGTTGATCTCGGGGAACACGATATGCTCCTTCAGACCCATGGCGTAGTTGCCACGACCGTCGAAGCTTTTTCCCGGCACGCCGCGAAAGTCGCGGATACGGGGCATTGCCACCGTGATGAGACGGTCCAGGAATTCGTACATCCGGGCGCCGCGCAGCGTGACCTTGGTGCCCAGCGGCATGCCTTCACGGACGCGGAAACCGGCGATCGACTTCTTGGCATTCGTGACGACGGCTTTCTGGCCTGCGATCGACGTCAGGTCTTCCTGTGCCGACTTGGCCTTCTTGCTGTCGCGGACAGCCTCCGCACCGCAGCCGATGTTCAGGACGATCTTGTCGAGGCGCGGTATCATCATCTGGTTCTTGTAGCCGAACTCTTCGGTCATGGCGGCCTTGATGGTGCCATCGAAAAGTGCGCGCAGACGCGGGGTGTAATTTGCTTGGTCGAGCATCAGATCACGTCTCCCGTGGTCTTGGCGAAGCGGACCTTCTTGTCGCCTTCCATACGGAAGCCGACGCGGGACGCCTTGCCGTTCGCATCAACGATCGCGAGGTTCGACAGGTCGATCGGCAGCGCCTTGGGGATGCGCCCGCCCTGACCGGCCTGGGACTGGCGGGTGTGGCGGATGGCCATGTTGATGCCCTCCACCACGGCCTTGCCGGCCTTGGGGTCGACCGAGACGATCTCGCCCGTCTTGGACGCGTCGCGGCCCGACAGGACGACGACCTTGTCACCTTTGCGGAGTTTGGCAGCCATCACAGCACCTCCGGCGCGAGCGAGATGATCTTCATGAAGTTCTTCGCGCGCAGCTCACGAACCACCGGCCCGAAGATACGGGTTCCGACCGGCTCGTTGTTGTTGTTGAGGATCACGGCGGCGTTCCGATCGAACCGGATCGCCGTGCCATCATCGCGGCGGACTTCCTTGGCGGTGCGAACGACGACGGCCTTGCGCACGTCGCCCTTCTTCACGCGACCGCGCGGAATGGCTTCCTTCACCGACACCACGATGATGTCGCCGACGGAGGCATACCGGCGGTGCGATCCGCCCAGGACCTTGATGCACTGAACACGGCGAGCGCCGCTGTTGTCAGCAACATCCAGGTTGGTTTGCATCTGGATCATTGGTTTCTCCCGACCTTTGGGGTGGCGATGCGTGCCTTGGTCCCCAGGGTTTCGAATGTAATGACGTCAGCCCTCAGTGGCTGGCCGCCTCGTGTGCCGCGTGACGCTCTGCGTCCTCGGCCTGCTGGAGCTTCGCGTGCTCCTGCCGGGCGGCCTCGTAGCTGGCCATCATCTCGGCGGTCATGACTTCCCAGCGCTTGGTCTTGGACCGGGGCGGGCATTCCTGAATGCTCACCTGGTCGCCGACGTTGAACTGGTTGTGCTCATCGTGGGCACGGTACTTCTTGGACTTCCGGATCGTCTTCTGCAGCAGCGGGTGCTTGAAGCGACGCTCGATGCTGACGGTGACGGTCTGGGCGTTCTGGTTCGACGTGACCACGCCGGTGAGGATGCGCTTGGGCATGGGCTCAGGCCTCCGACTGGGCAGCTTCCGCTGCCTTCTGGTTCAGGATCGTGTTCACACGGGCGATGCCGCGCTTGACGGTGCGAATGCGGGCGGTGTTCTCAAGCTGGCTCGTGGCGGCCTGAAACCGGAGGTTGAACGCCTCTTTCTTCAGGTTGGTCAATTCCGTGCGCAGCTCATCGGGGGTCTTCCCCCGGAGTTCGTTGGCATCCATGCCATATTCCTTTGCAACATCACCGGAGGGCCCCACGCGTTGCTGCGGGTTACCCTGATTCCGGTGGAGGTCAGTGGTAGAGTGCGCCGCATAGACGAGGTGGGCGGGGGGCGCAAGGGGAAGTTCGGGTCCGTGCAGCACGGCCCTGAGTACGGTCACTCCCACCGGTAATTGAAACTCACCGACACCCGCTCTTCCTCGGCCATGTTCATCGGCACCTCGTGACGCAGCCACGACTCCCACAGCAGCACGTCGCCGACCCTGGGTGCGACAGAATGGAAGGTCCGGAGGCTTTCGGGCGCAGTCTTCCGGCGAACGGGTGCGGCCATCATCATCGGCAGGCGGGGATCCTCGAACCGGATGGCGCTCGTGCCCTCCGGCATAGCCACATAGGTCGTGCCGGAGATCACCGCATGCGGGTGCAGGTGGCCAGTGTGGATGCCGCCCTGGGGCAGCATGTTGATCCAGATATCCTCCAGCACAAGGCGCTTGTCGCCGAGATCGAAGGCGCAGTCGTCGACGAACGTGGCGACGTGTTTGTCGAGCGTTTTGGTCAGCGCGGCAAATATCGGAAAGCGCCAGCCCAGGTCGGTCAGGGACGCATAGGACGTATAGCCGGGAAAGTCGTTTTCCTCGCACCAGTGCTGCCCCGCCTCGTCGTCTTCGGCGATCGACAGGCAGGACGCGGCAAGTTCCCGCGCGTCGATGGCAGGCGCGTGCTCCGACAGGGCGGCGCGGTAAAGGCGGGTCACGAAGAGCGAGGAGATATCGGCCATGGATGGGTCATAGACGCTGGCCGGAGGGTGGGCAATATTGCCGACCAGACCCGCGCGAGGACACCATGGTCAGCATCGAAGATCACTACAACGCTTATCCCTATCCGGCCCGCGATCCGGAGGACGAAGCGAAGCGACTCGTCGTCGGCTCTCCGTCGCGGCCCGTGGAAATGGACCATTTCCTGTGGGGCGGCAGGCGCGACTGGTCGAAACCCCTGCGTGCGTTGGTGGCGGGCGGCGGGTCCGGGGACGGGCTGGTGCAACTGGCCCAGATGCTGGCCACCGCGGGGCGGCCCTACGACATAACATATCTCGACCTTTCGACGGCGGCGCGGGCGGTCGCGGAGGCACGGATCGGCAGGCGCGGGCTGAGCGGGGTGACCTTCGTCACCGGCAGCCTGCTCGACGCCCCGGACCTTGGCGCATTCGATTACATCGACTGTTGCGGCGTCCTGCACCACCTGCCCGACCCGGCCGAAGGGTTTGCAGCCCTGTCGCGGGCCTGCGCGCCGGACGGTGGCCTCGGCTTCATGGTCTATGCGCCCTACGGTCGTGCAGGCGTCTATCCCCTGCAGGAGGCGTTCGGCGCACTGTTTGAGGGACTTGGTCCGGAAGAGCGGCTGGCGCGTGCCCGCGCGATGATCGCGCGTGTGCCGGACGGTCACCCGTTCAAGCGCAACCTTCACCTTGTCGATCACCGGGCAAGCGACGCCGGTTTCTACGACCTTCTGCTGCATGGACAGGACCGGGCGTTCAGTGTCGGCGCGCTGACGGATGTGATGCAGGCGACCGGCTGGAATCTCATCTCGTTCTGCCAGCCCGCGCTCTATGACCCCGCCCGCATCGCCGGTCCGGACCACGGCCTGTCCGCCGCCGATGCTATGGCGGTTGCGGAAAAACTGCGCGGAACGATCAAGCTGCACGTGGGCTACGCCGCTCCGGTCGGGCAGGTTCGGCGGACAGCGACGCAAGGATCGATGGAGCGCGTGCCGCATCTCGGCGCGCCGGCCGCGAAGGTGGCGCAGGTCGTGGCGCGGGGAAAGCCGGTGCCCGTGAGGTCCGAAGCAGAGACCGCTTCGCTGACCTTGCCGAAGGGATGTGCTCCCCTCCTCGCCGCCGTCGATGGCAGGCGGACCCTCGGCGAGATCGCGGCGCGCGGCTGCACCGATCCGCTGGCGTTCGGCAGCTTCTGGGCAGCGATAGAGGCCGCTTTTGCGCCCTGGGGATTGCTGCACTATTCCGGCCTGCTCCGACGCTGAACCGGCCCCCGAAACGCGAAAGGGCGGGGTTTCCCCCGCCCTCTCATCGTGAATATCCGCGGCGACCCGAGGCAACCTGACGCCAGACTGCCGCAGGATCGTGGCGAAACCTACCAGTCTTCGCGCACCACTGTGCGGGTCTTGATCGGCAGCTTCATCGCCGCAAGCCGCAGCGCTTCGCGCGCGACCGCTTCGGTCACGCCGTCGATCTCGAACATCACGCGGCCCGGCTTGACCTTGCAGGCCCAGAAATCGACCGAACCCTTACCTTTACCCATCCGGACTTCGACCGGCTTGGACGTGACGGGCACGTCCGGGAAGATGCGGATCCAGACCCGGCCCTGACGCTTCATGTGGCGCGTCATGGCCCGGCGGGCGGCTTCGATCTGGCGGGCGGTGACCCGCTCGGGCTGGGTGGCTTTCAGGCCGAAGGTGCCGAAGTTCAGGTCAGACCCGCCCTTCGCTTCGCCCTTGATCGAGCCCTTGAACTGCTTGCGGAACTTTGTCCGTTTCGGTTGCATCATGGCTGGTTACTCCTTACCGGCGCGGGCCGCGGGGGCCGCGGTCGTCACGACGGCCACCGGCACCACGAGGGGTCGGTCCGTCCTGCAGTTCCTGGGCTTTGCGGTCGCGGGCGGCGGGGTCATGCTCCATGATCTCGCCTTTGAAGATCCAGACCTTGATCCCGATGATGCCATACGGCGTCAGCGCTTCCTTGTGCGCATAGTCGATGTCGGCACGCAGCGTGTGGAGCGGCACGCGACCTTCGCGGTACCATTCCGTACGCGCGATCTCGGCACCGCCGAGACGACCGGCCATGTTCACACGGATCCCGAGGGCCCCCATGCGCATGGCGTTCTGCACCGACCGCTTCATGGCGCGACGGAAAGACACCCGACGCTCCAGCTGCTGGGCGATGCTCTCGCCTACCAGTGCGGCATCCAGCTCCGGCTTGCGGACCTCGACGATGTTGAGGTGCAGCTCCGAGGCGGTCATCGCGGCCAGCTTCTTGCGAAGCGTCTCGATGTCCGCGCCCTTCTTGCCGATGATGACACCCGGACGCGCGGTGTGCACGGTGACGCGGCACTTGCGGTGCGGACGCTCGATTATGATGCGGCTGACACCGGCCTGCTTGCACTCTTCCTCGATGAACGCACGCATCCGGAGGTCTTCGAGCAGCAGCTTGCCGTAGTCCTTGGTGTCGGCGTACCAGCGGCTGTCCCAGGTGCGGTTGACCTGAAGACGCATCCCGATGGGATTGACTTTGTTACCCATTACGCTTGCTCCCCAACGGTTTCTTCGACTTGACGAACAAGGATCGTCAGCTGCGAGAACGGCTTCACGATCTTGCCGAACCGGCCACGGGCCCGCGGGCGACCGCGCTTCATGGTCAGGTTCTTGCCGACATAGGCTTCGGCCACGATCAGCTCATCAACGTCGAGGTTGTGGTTGTTCTCGGCGTTCGCGATGGCCGACTGCAGGCACTTTCGAACGTCGATGGCGATCCGCTTCTTGGAGAAGGTCAGGTCGGTCAACGCCTTGTCGACCTTCTTTCCACGGATCATCTGTGCCACGAGATTCAGCTTCTGCGGAGAGGTCCTCAGGCTGCGCAATTTGGCCATGGCCTCGTTGTCGGCCACGCGGCGGGAATTCTTTTCCTTACCCATGGCTTATTTCCTCTTGGCTTTTTTGTCGGCTGCGTGACCGTAGTAGGTCCGCGTCGGCGAATACTCACCGAACTTCTGGCCGATCATCTCTTCCGAGATGTTGACGGGGATGTGCTTGTGCCCGTTGTAGACGCCAAACGTCAGGCCAACGAACTGCGGCAGGATGGTGGAGCGGCGCGACCAGATCTTGATGACCTCGTTGCGGCCCGACTCGCGGGAGGCTTCGGCCTTCTTGAGGACATAGGCGTCCACGAAAGGCCCTTTCCATACGGAACGGCTCATGGCTTAGCGGCCTTTCTTCTTGGCGTGACGCGAGCGGATGATCAGCTTCTGCGACGCCTTGTTCTTGTTGCGGGTGCGGGCACCCTTGGTCGGCTTGCCCCACGGGGTCACCGGGTGACGACCACCCGACGTGCGACCCTCACCACCACCATGCGGGTGATCGATCGGGTTCATCACGACACCGCGCACGGAGGGGCGGATGCCCTTGTGCCGGTTGCGACCGGCCTTGCCGATGTTCTGGTTCGAGTTGTCGGGGTTCGAGACCGCACCAACCGTCGCCATGCATTCCTGACGCACGAGGCGCAACTCGCCCGACGACAGGCGGATCTGGGCATAGCCGCCGTCACGACCGACGAACTGCGCATAGGTGCCCGCGGCGCGTGCAATCTGCCCGCCCTTGCCGGGCTTCAGCTCGATGTTGTGGACGATCGTGCCGATCGGCATGCCCGAGAACGGCATCGCGTTGCCCGGCTTGATGTCCGCGCGCGCGGCCGAAACCACGCGGTCGCCGACGCCGAGACGCTGAGGGGCGAGGATATACGCCTGCTCACCATCGGTGTAGCGGATCAGGGCGATGAAGGCGGTCCGGTTCGGATCGTACTCGATCCGCTCCACGTTCGCCTGAACGTCCAGTTTGTTACGCTTGAAATCGACGATCCGATAGAGACGCTTGGCGCCCCCGCCCTTGCGGCGCATCGTGATCCGTCCGGTGTTGTTCCGTCCGCCATTCTTGCTCAAACCCTCAACGAGGGCCTTCACAGGGCGGCCTTTCCACAGCTCCGAACGGTCGATCAGAACCAGCCCACGCTGGCCCGGCGTCGTCGGCTTATACGACTTGAGTGCCATGTTACCTGTCTTCCGTTGTGTGTCGGACGGCCCCGATCAAACGAACCCCGCCCTGGATGTAAGGGCCCCGAAGGTCCCCGGTTCAGTGCTCCCCGAGAGGAACGACGACAAAGCCCCGGACGAATCCGGGGCTGCCGATGGGGTCGTCTAGGGGGGTGATCGGATGGGGTCAAGGGGCGGTCGGATCAGCGCGGATTTTAGGGGTGATCCACGGGTGATCTACGGGTGATCTGCGTCCGACACGATTGTTGGAGAAATGTGTTGTGTGTTGCCGTGCTCGGTGTCTCAGCTGATCGATCAAGTGTGGGGCGAAAGGTTAAAAGGTCTAGTTTCCTGTAAAGATACAGGTAACGTTCAATCAAAAGCTTGCGTTGTAGAATGGCTTTTCCTTACTCTGGCGAAAATATGATAGGGTCCGGACAATGATCGATAGAGATAGCCTTTCGCCTAAGCTGTATAGCCTATACGAGTTTAGCTCGAGTCAAATTGACGAAGTGGACTATTCAGGTGATAGGCCACACTTGTCTTGCGAAGATGTTCTTGACGCTCATGTCCTGATAGGCTAACATTTCAGAAAACTCGGAGAAGGCATTGGTGGCTTCGGTCCAAAGGATGTCGGTCTTTTGTCTTCGGCAGTTGGTAAGCAGCTCGCATCAGCTGGTGGCAGCTTTGTCTATAACGACATTTGGTCAATTGCAGCCGCTTTGACCGTCGGGTTAATAACTAACCATCCATTCTATGATGCAAACAAAAGAAC
>JBARXR010000243.1:0-7442 GCA_049647445.1 Jannaschia sp.
CTGTTCAACCGGTTGGTCGGCAAGCGGCTGGCGCTGGTCGATGACCAGCCGGGCGTGACCCGCGACCTGCGCGAGGGGGCCGCGCGTCTGGGCGACCTCAAGTTCACCGTGATCGACACGGCGGGACTGGAAGAAGCGACGGACGACAGCCTTCAGGGGCGGATGCGCCGCCTGACAGAGCGGGCGGTCGACATGGCCGATGCGGCGCTCTTCGTGATCGACGCGCGCGTCGGCGTCACGCCCACCGACCAGGTTTTTGCCGACATCCTGCGCCGCAAGGGCGGCACGGTCCTGCTGGCGGCGAACAAGGCCGAGGGACGGCTGGGAGAGGCGGGAATGTTCGAGGCCTTCGGGCTGGGCCTCGGCGACGTGATCGGGCTCTCCGCCGAACACGGCGAAGGCATGGCCGACCTCGCCGCGGCCCTGCGCCCGCTGATCGAGGGCAAGGGCGACGACGCGGACGACGAAGCCGAGGCCGAGGTGGAGATCGACGAGGACGATCTCGGCGAGGAGGCCGACTGGGCCCCCACGCCCCGACGCCCCCTCAAGATCGCGGTCATGGGCCGTCCGAACGCGGGAAAATCCACTCTCATCAATCAGATCGTCGGGGATGAACGGCTGCTGACCGGACCCGAAGCCGGGATCACCCGCGACTCCATCGCCCTCAACTTCGACTGGGACGGCGTTCCCACGCGCCTGTTCGACACCGCCGGGATGCGCAAGCGCGCGAAGGTGGTCGAGAAGCTGGAAAAGCTCTCCGTGTCAGACGGCTTGCGTGCCGTGAAATTCGCCGAAGTCGTGGTGATCCTGCTGGATGCGGAAATCCCGTTCGAACAGCAGGACCTGCGCCTTGCCGACCTCGCCTCCCGCGAGGGGCGGGCCGTCGTCGTCGCCGTCAACAAATGGGACCTCGAGGAGAACCGGCAGGAAAAGCTGGCGCAACTCAAGGAGGCGTTCGAGCGCCTGTTGCCGCAATTGCGCGGCGCGCCGCTCGTCACCGTCTCCGCCAGGACGGGGCGCGGGATGGACCGCCTGCAGCAGGCGATCGTCAAGGCGCACGAGGTGTGGAACCGCCGCATCGCCACGGCGGGCCTGAACCGCTGGCTGACCGGCATGCTGGAACAGCACCCGCCCCCCGCGCCACAGGGCCGCCGGATCAAGATGCGCTACATCACGCAGGTCAAGACACGGCCGCCGGGCTTCGTCGTGATGTGTTCGCACCCCGACGTGATCCCCGAAAGCTATACGCGATACCTCGTGAACGGCCTACGTGAGGATTTCGACATGCCCGGCACCCCCATCCGCCTGCACATGCGGGGCCAGTCGGACGCGAACCCCTACAAGGGCAAGAAACGGGTGCAGGCGTCGCGCCTGCGCAAGCATGTCGAGGGACGCCGGAAAGACTGAAGGTCCGGCACGAAAAACGGCGCTGGCCCCGTCGGGGACCCGCGCCGTTCCGGACGGTGCCGTGTCGTCCTCAGCCGTTGGCTTCGCGGATCTTGTCGGCGGCGTCCTTGTCGAAGGCCACGCCCTTGTCGGCCAGCATGGTGTCCAGCTCGCCCGACAGCGTCATCTCGGTGATGATGTCGCAGCCGCCCACGAACTCGCCCTTGATGTAAAGCTGCGGGATCGTGGGCCAGTCGGAATACTCCTTGATCCCCTGCCGGATACCGTCGTCGGCCAGGACGTTCACATCCGTGTAATCGATCGCCATGTAATTCAGCACACCCGCCACCCGGCTGGAAAATCCGCACTGCGGCATCGCCTTGGTGCCTTTCATGAAGAGCACGACATCGTGGCCCTTCACCATTTCCTCGATCTGGGTCTTCGCATCGGTCATCGGTCAGCTCCTGGTCTGTCGGTTGCGGCGCGGCACGAAGGTGCGCGCATAGGCCTGCGGGTCACGGGGGACACGGCTCGTCAGATGATTGCCACCGCCCACGCCGGATGAATAGTCACTCTCGATCTCGACGAAGCCCTCGCCGGGATCGACACCGCGCGGACGTCCTCCGTCCGGCATCGCGGACTCGCTGCGCAGGACCCAGATCGCACGCCCGACGAGGATCGCAAGGACAAAGCCGCCCAGAACGGCGGCAAGACCGCTCATTCCGGCACCCGCGTCGTCAGCGCCAGCGCGTGCAGTTCGCCCTGCGCCCCATCCATCTTGCCCTTCAGGGCGGCATAGACGGCCCGCTGCTGGTTCACGCGCGACTGGCCGCGAAAGCTTTCGTCCACGACTTCGGCCGCATAGTGGTTTCCGTCCCCGGCAAGGTCGGTGATCGTGACCTTGGCCTGCGGAAACGTCGCCCGGATCAGATCCTCGATCTCTTGTGCCTGTATCGCCATGACGGATCTCCTGTTTCGTGCCCCCAAGGTAGGAGGCTGCGCGATGGGTGACAAGGCTCCGTCGGGGGCCCCAGCCGCATCCCGGGCCTCGTTTCGGGCGCAACGGCGCGAAACCGGTCACAGGACCTGCCGATCCGGCGCCGCCTCAGGCGAACGCCGCCGCGAAAGCTCCGCGATAGAGCTTCGACAGGTCGGCAAGCGTGGCCGATGCGCTGCCGAGGCGGATCACGTCGCCGCCGAATTCCCCGACCATGGTCAGATGCAGGTTCGCGCGACCCGCTGCGACCATCAGGGCTTCGGCGGCATCGAACGTCGCCGCGATCAGATAACGCCCCTGATCCTCCCCGAAGAGCGCGCCGGTCCCGGTCACATCGAGCGTCACGCCAAGGCCGTTTGCTTCCGCCAGGGTGAACGCCGCAAGCGCAAGGCCACCGTCCGACAGATCGGTGCAGGCGCTGATCCAGCCGTGGTTCGCCAGGACGAACTCGCCATGCGCGCGCTCCGCCGCCAGATCGACCGGCGGCGCGTCGCCCTCGATCCGTGCGAAATGTTCGGCCAGCAGGGCGGATTGCCCGAGATGCGCGCCCTCCGGCCCCAGCAGAAGGGCCAGCATCTTGGGCTGGATCGCGCCGTTGATCCGGTCGTTCAGGTCGCGGATCAGGCCCACGGCGCCGATCGTCGGCGTGGGCAGGATGCCGGTGCCGTCGGTTTCGTTGTAAAGCGAGACGTTGCCCGAGACGATCGGCATGTCGAGCGCCAGGCACGCCTGGCCGATCCCGTCCAGCGCGCCGATGAACTGGCCCATGATCTCGGGCTTTTCCGGGTTGCCGAAGTTGAGGTTGTCGGTCGCCGCCAGCGGGCGCGCACCCTTGGCCACGAGGTTGCGATAGGCTTCGGCCACGGCCTGCTTGCCGCCTTCGACGGGGTTCGCCTTGACATAGCGGGGCGTCACGTCCGACGTGAAGGCCAGCGCCTTGTCGGTGCCGTGAACCCGGATCACGCCGCCGTCGAGGCCCGGCAGGATCACCGTGTCGCCCATGACCTGCGTGTCGTATTGCTGGATCACCCAGTCGCGCGCGCAATAGTTCACGCTGCCGATCAAACTGCGCAACCCCTCGATGGCATCGACGTCCGGCACGTCGCCGACCGGCGCCTGCGGAGGCGTCGGGACCGACGGCCGGTCGTATTCGGGCGCAGAGGAGGCGAGGGTGGACAAGGGCAGGTCCGCCTTGATCTCGCCGTCCAGCATCACGAGGAAGCGGTCCTCCGCGATGGTCTCGCCCACGATGGCGAAGTCGAGGTCCCATTTCTCGAACACCGCGCGGGCCACATCTTCCTTGGCCGTGTCCAGCACCATGAGCATCCGCTCCTGGCTCTCCGACAGCATCATCTCATAGGCGGTCATCGCGCGTTCGCGCACCGGCACCTTTTCAAGGTCCAGCCGGATGCCAAGGCCGCCCTTGTCGCCCATTTCTACCGCCGAACAGGTCAGGCCCGCCGCGCCCATGTCCTGGATCGAGACGACCGCGCCCGTCGCCATCAACTCCAGCGTGGCCTCCATCAGCCGCTTTTCGGTGAAGGGGTCGCCCACCTGAACGGTCGGGCGCTTTTCGGCGATGGTGTCGTCGAATTCGGCGCTGGCCATGGTCGCGCCGCCGACGCCGTCCCGACCCGTCTTGGCCCCCAGATAGACGACCGGGCGCCCGACGCCGCTGGCCGCCGAATAGAATATCCCGTCGACATCCGCGATCCCCGCCGCAAAGGCGTTCACAAGGCAGTTGCCGTTGTAGCTGCGGTCGAACCGCACTTCGCCACCGACCGTCGGTACGCCGAAGCAATTGCCGTATCCGCCCACGCCCTCGACCACGCCATGCACCAGCTGGCGCGTCTTGGGATGCGAGGGCAGGCCGAACGACAGCGCATTCATCGCCGCCACGGGCCGCGCGCCCATCGTGAACACATCCCGCAGGATGCCGCCCACACCCGTCGCGGCCCCCTGGTAGGGCTCGATGTAGGACGGGTGGTTGTGGCTCTCCATCTTGAAGACGATCGCCTGGCCGTCGCCGATATCGACCACGCCCGCGTTCTCGCCCGGCCCGCAGATCACCTGCGGGCCGGTGGTGGGCAGTTTGCGCAGGTGAATCTTGGACGACTTGTAGGAGCAATGCTCATTCCACATGGCCGAAAAGATGCCGAGTTCGGTGAACGTCGGCGCGCGCCCGATGATCGCCAGGATCCGGTCGTATTCATCCGGCTTCAGGCCGTGCGCGGCGATCAGGTCGGACGTGATGGCGGGTTCGGTCATGGAATGGCTCCGCAGTTTGCCCGCTTCTCTAGGCGACCTTCGGGCCGACTTCCACGCCCTACTTCGCCGGTCCGGCCCGCAGGCAGGCCGCCGACCGGCCAACGGACAGGCACGGCGCAGTGGGCGGTCCGGCGCACGACCGACGGGAACGATGATCCGGAAGGCAGCGAACCACGCCCGCTGCGGCAGCCTAGTTCACGACCAGGGGCAGCTTCATGCGTTCCGCGATCGATGCGGCGTTTTCCGCAAGGCGCAGCGTTCCGTCCTCGTGGCGCAAGAGGCCCGACACGATCAGCGGCGACGTCTCGACACGCAAGGAGGGCACCAGCTGGACGAAGCAGAGGAACCTGCCTTCGCCCTGTTCGCTGAACGCCACCAGATGCCCCAGTTTCACGTCGTCCGCGGTCAACACGGCCGATCCCACCGCATCCGCGACATCCGACAGATGCAGGGGGTGACGGTCGTCCATCGCCTGCGCCGCAAGGGGCAGGACGACAAGCATGAGGGCAATGGCGAGGAAGCGCATAAGGTGTCCTTTCGGAACAGCTCAAGCATGGAGGCTCTCAGCCCGTCTTGTCAACGTTCCCGCGCGGCGGCCCGGTCAGGCCCCTGATGATCGGCGACAATTCGCCATAGCCCGTCGCCCGCCGCTCGAACAGCAGCCCCAGCTTTTCGGCGGCGGCCCGCGCCCGCGCCGTCAGGTCCGGGTCGTCCGTCTGCGCCAGATAGACGACACGGCTGTAATGCCCGAAATACATGTCCCGCAGCTGCGGATGCCGGTCGAGGCCCAGCGGCACGGTGACGAAGGCGTCGAACTGACGGGCCAGGAAGTCGGTCAGGTAAAAGGCGTCGATCTCGTCGCGGGCGGCAAAGCGGTCCTGCCCGTCGAAGAACGCATAGCAGTGGGGCCCCGCGATCATCTCGACCCCCAGCCGGTCGCAGGTCGCCTTTAGCCGCCCGCCGGTGCCGCAATCGGCATAGGCCACGAACGCCCGCTCATACCGCCCCGCACGGTCGGTCAGCGCCTGTTCCACCGCATCGGGGATCCGGTCCGGGTGGTTGTGCAGGATCGCGGGCAGACAGTGCAGATCGACATGATCCAGCCCGTTCAGGTCGCGGATCGCAAGGATTTCGCGGGCAAGGGCCCCGCAGGCGATGACGAGTACGCGGCCCGTGCCCCGTGCCTCCAGCCCCTTTTCCGTCAGGGCGATATCGCCGATCATGCCAGCTTGACGGCCGTGCCGTAGGCGACCACCTCGGAGGCGGCCTGCGTGATGGTCGACGTCTCCAGCCGCATGCCGACGACCGCATCGGCCCCCATGAGACGCGCCTCCGACAGCATCCTGTCGATGGCCTGCTCCCGCGCGCCGGCCAGCAGCGCCGCGTATTCCTTGACCTCGCCCCCCACCAGATTGCGCAGGCTTGCCACGATGTCCGAGCCGATGTGCTTGGCGCGCACCGTCGATCCCTTCACAAGCCCGATCGTCCGGGTGATCTCGCGTCCCGCGATCGTGTCCGTCGTGGTGATGATCAGATCGGCCATCCGCTCAGTCCATCCTGTCGTAATGATCGTCCTCGGCGTTGCCAAGGCGGTCCGCGACGACCCGCCAGCCGATCAGGATCACGAGGGCCAGCGGGATCAGCGACAGCCATCCCAGCGGAACCGAGACCGAGGCGGCGGCGATGGCGGCCAGCCAGACGGTCGCGCCAGCGGCGGCGATCACGATCACCAGGATCAGGACAAGACGGTCGAGGGGCATCGGAAACCTCCGGAAAAGAAACGTATCTTCTATATGGGGACGGCGGCGCCGCTTGCCAATCGCCCGCTCAGGGATGAAGCGCCTGAACCCGCTGCACCGCTGCCCGCGCCGCCACCCGGTCGCAGAGCGCCTTCAGGCGCGGATAGCCCGCAAGCGGCACGCCGTCGCCGTCCAGCCACCCGAGGATCGTCCACAGATACAGGTCCGCGACCGAAAACGCCTCCGTCACCCAGTCGCCGTCGATGCGCGCCTCCAGCAAGGCGGCGCACTCCGCCATCGTCTGCGGCACCTTCGCGGTCATCGTCGCCTGTGCCGCCACATCGTCCGACCAGCGATGGCCGCGCGCCTTGTGCGCATGGGCGACATGCATCGTCGTCCCGAGATAGGTCATGGTCTCGCGCACCCGCGCCGCCTGCCACGGGTCGTCGGGCATCAGGCGGGCCTCGGGATGGGTCGCGGCGATCCATTCCAGGATCGCTATCGTTTCGGTCAGGATCCCCTGTGGCGTCGCCAGTGCCGGAACCCGCCCCTTCGGGTTGACCGCAAGATAGTCCGCGCTCCGCTGCGCGCCCGCCTTGAAGTCCAGCCAGACGAGGTCATAGTCCGCCCCGCAAGTTTCCAGCGCCGCATGGCTGGCCTTCGCGACGGTTCCGGGGGCAAGGTACAGGGTCAGGGACATGGGGGCCTCACGGGGGATCAGGGGCTGACGTTCAGGGCGATCTTGCCGACATGCCGCTTGGAGAGGAAGGCCTTCTGTGCGGCCGGCAGGTCGGCGAGGTCGAAGGTCCGGGACACCTGCGGCACCAGGCGCCCGGCCTCGACCATGTCGATGAGCGACGGCAGGATGTCGGGGCACTGCTCGGTGCTGCCCATCAGCGTCAGGTCCTTGAGGTAGAGGTCGCGCACGTCCAGCGTCACCATCGGACCCGCTATCGCGCCCGACGCGACATAGCGCCCGCGCCGCGCCAGCCCCCCGATCAGGCCGGGCCAGGCCGGTCCGGCCACGAGGTCGATCACGACGTCGAAACCGT
>JBARXR010000244.1:0-3940 GCA_049647445.1 Jannaschia sp.
ATCATCCGCGGTCTCTGGCTTCTGGGCCACGTCCCCCGCGTCCTGATCACCCTCGCCATCCCCGTCTATGTCCTGAGCGCGATGGCCGCCACCAGGACAGCCTGACGCGATTTCAACACAAACAAGAAAGGCTGCCCAAGATGTTTCGCACCGATCCCTCCCTTCCCCTGAAGCGTACTGTCACGACCGCCCTGCTGGCGTCGGCCCTTGCCCTGCCCGCGCAGGCGCAGGCCCCGCAAACGCCCGAAGCTCAGGTCCGCGTTCCTGCCGATCAGACCGCCTTCGCCCCGTTCCCGGCGCCCGGCGTGCAAAGTGTGGCGATTTATGGCGGGGTAGGGACCGGGCTGCCCACGGCCATGACATCGCTGCTGGATCCCGCCACCTACGAGGTGCTGCCGCATACCCACGAACACGGATACTGGGCGATGGTCGTGAAGGGACGGATGCAGCACTGGCAATTGTCCGAGCCGGATCGTGGGCCGGACCTGTTGCCCGGGTCCTACTGGTTCCAGCCCGGTGGCGTGCCCCATGCCGAGGACTGCCTTGGCCCAGAGGTCTGCCAGGTCTTCGTCGTCTTCGACGAGGCGGCTGATTTCACGCCGGTTCAGTAAGCCAAAGCCGATAGCAGGGGTTCCTCATGAAACCAGCCACCCGATGGGCCATCGTCGCGCTGATGGGCATCACGATCTTTCGCGCGCAAACCATCCTGTTCCTGCCCGAGGTGCAGATGTTCGGCGGTATCGCGCCCGATGGCTGGTTCGGTCCCTGGCTGAGCGACACGATCCTCGGCTTTGCCGTGCCGGTAATGCTCTACCTGTTCTGGACCCGCCGCAGCGTGGCGATCTGGGGCGTGCTTGTCGCCTACAACGCCGTTGGGGCGTTCGACTATTCGCAAGGCCTGATCACGCAGATGATCAGCCCCATGCCGGTCGAAATGGCCTCGGCCGCGACGGTCTATATGGGGATTGGCCTGTTCATGGCCGCGCAGATCGTGGCGCTCGGGCTGCTGTTCCGCCGCGAGGTCATCACGGAATTCAAGGGCTGGGGATGATGCACAGTCGCGACCAGTCACGCGTCAGGCCGACGCACGTTTGCAGGAAGACAATCCAATGACCGCTGAACCTGAACCAGATGTGACAATCGCAGTGTTCGGCGCCACCGGTCAGACCGGGCGGCATGTTCTGAGCCATGCCCTCTGGCGGGGTCACGGCGTGCGGGCATTGGTGCGCGACCCGGGCAAGCTGCGCATCGAGGGCGACAGGCTGACTGTCATCACAGGCGATTTCGACGACGTCGAGGCCCTGCGGGCGACTGTCAGAGGCGCCACCCATGTGATCTGCTGCGCGGGCGGGACCTATGGAAAGGGCTATGACAGAGGCATGATGACACGCTTCATTGCGCGGCTCTGGCCGATTCTCGATGCGGAGGTTTCGGTCAGAACCTTTCTGTTCCAGTCGGTGTTCTTCGTTCCCGAACCTGATGGGTCCAATCCCGTGATCCTCAAACTGCTCGCGCCTGTCGCGGCCTATTTCACCGGTGCGACCGAGATGTTGCGGGACAACACGGCCGTCACGAAGTTCATTGCCGCCAATCGCGACGTCTCCTTCGACACCATCGTCACGCGCCCCGGAAAGATCGTGGACAAGGAAGGGGGTGCCCTGCTGGTCGCGAACCAAACGCCCAGCTTCGCCGCCATCACCTTTGCCGATCTCGGCGCCTTCACGGTCAGCGCCGTGCAGGATGCGTCGCTGCACGGCACCCATCCCATTGTCGTTCGCAAACCCTGAGGAAGACCCGATGATAGACGACACTTATCGCAAGACCGTCAACATAATCGCAATCGTGGCCTCTGCAGCGTTTGCGGGGGGCGGCCTGCTCATCCTCGTCTCTTACGGCATCCGATGGCTCGGGACCGATCCGCTGGTCTGGCGGGCGGGTTTCTGGGACGAGTTCCTGAACTTCGCGCTCACCATCATTCCGCTCAACCTGATCACGCTGGTCGGGCTGGTGCTGTCGGTGCGGCTCGATTGGCAGAACCGCCCGGTGCGTCGGATGTGGATGTGGGCGGTCTGGCTCTATGTCGCCAACACGGCGTTTACCCTCGGCTACTTCATCCCTCAGAACATCCTGCTGATCTGGGACAGTTATACTGCCGAGCAGGCATCGACAGTTCGTGCCACTTGGCTTGGTCTCCATGTCATCCGGGTGATAATCGCGCTGGCCGTCCCGGTCTTCGCCCTGCTGGCGGCCCTCGAACGGTGTGCCGGTCCGGGACATACTCGTCGCCGATAACGCCGTCGGCGCGCTTGATTATGCGCAGGGGCTGATCACCTAGGCGATCAGGCCCATGCCGGTCGAAATGGACTAGCCCGCGACGGTCGATCTCGGGATCGGACTGTTCATGGTCGCGCAACTTGTGGCGCTAGGACAGTTGTTCCACCGCGGGGCGATCACCGAATTCAAGGGGTGGAGCTGCTGCGCGCGTCCGCTCTCATCCGAAGCGCGCGCGATGACGATGTCATCACTCCCTCTTTTCGTCCTGGCCTGTCGAACGCGCCAATGCCTGCCTAAACGCAACCGGCGCCTGTCCTGTCCACCTGCGGAAGCTTCTCGAAAAGCTGTTGGCATCGCGGTAAGCAAGGACACTTGCGATCTCGTCCGCGCGCAGGGTCGTCTTGGTGAGATACCGGATCGCCAAGTCGCGCCGCGTGGCGTCCAGAACCGCCTGGTACGACGTCTCCTCCTCGCGCAGTCGCCTCTGGAGCGTGCTGCGGCTGATCCTGAGGGCAAGCGCCACGTCTTCTGCTCCCGTGCGCCCCGCAGGCATCAAATCGACCAGGGCCCCCCGCACCCGATCGACAAAAGGCCAGCGGTCGTTCTGGGCGGCGAGTTGCAGCGTGAGATCGGCCTCGATATCGGCCCAGAGGGCAGAGTTCTCGGAAATGAACCGGCGCTTGGCATCCTCGGGCGAAAACGCGACATAGGCGGCCATAGACCGTTCGGGCATGACGCCTAGGTGCCCCGCGATCATGCGGCGGTCTGCCTCCGACCCGTTGAAACCGGCGGCGACGGCGCAAACTGGATGGGCGGTCGCACTGCGAATATTCTCCACCGCGACCACGAGTTGCAGGGCGCCAAGACTTGGCGGCATGGGCGTCCGGACATCGACGGACTCGAACTCAAGCCGCAGCAAGGGGCCATCCCGGAACACCCGCATAGCCGTCGGGCCAAGGAGTGACTTGAACTGCGCCAGACGCAGAAGGCCGGTTTCCATGTCGGGCGCGCAGGACAGCGTGAAGAAGACCGGGATCACCGGCCCGCGCGAGATCGCAACACCGAGGTGAGGCACATAGTTGGGCCGCGGCGACAGCACCTCCATCGTGTTCCAGCAGTCGAAATACTGCTGCGCTGTCCCGCGCAGCTCGGTCCGGCCGTAAGGAAGCGTGCCAAGGCCTGCCGTCTCGAGCATCAGCTTCGGGTCGACGCCGAGGATGCGGCACGCCACGTCGGTCGCCATGAACAGGGAATAGGTCTGTGGATTATCCATGCGCCCGTGCTTTCAAGTACCTTGCCTCAATGCCATGTGCATTTGGGCAGCACCAGACTCTGAAGACCGACTGACCCAATCTGCATGCGCCTGACCACATATGCATATCGCCGCATTGCGCCGTTGGGCCTAGCTTGGAGTGATTGATACATCAAGTCTCGTCCACCAGCCGACTGGAGAAAGCCATGGACCTTACGATAAACGGCACCAGTCACACGGTTGACCTGCCAGACGACATGCCGCTGCTCTGGGCGTTGCGGGACGGCCTGAACATCACCAGCGTCAAATACGGCTGCGGCATTGCCCAATGTGGCGCCTGCACGGTGCATATCGACGGTGAGGCGGTGCGCTCCTGTCAGGTAGCGCTGGCCGATGTCTGGGGCGAGATCATGA
>JBARXR010000245.1:0-9055 GCA_049647445.1 Jannaschia sp.
GCCGTGGCGCCGGGCGGCGTCCGACACGCGCCGGCGGGTCGCTTCGCTGACGTCCGGGTAGCCCGCGAGCGCCCGGCTGACCGTCGTGGGCGACAACCCCAGGATATCGGAGAAAATCTTAAGGTTCACGTCGTTTGCCCTCCCTCGGGCATGGCCTGTGCGGTCCGGTTCGATCCTGGGTCAAATCGCGTCCGGGACTGCGTGCGCATCGCTTCGGCGGACATTTCCCTGCACCCGGCGACAGGTTTGGTGTAGATGCCGGATGCGGCGCAAGACCCCAAAACGCCCCTCGTCCCAGTTGACTTTTTTCCGGGCAAGTATTCAACATTCGGAAACCAAAGCGGTTTGGGAGCGTTGAAAGACCGCGAAAGCCGCGCCGCATGGCGGCATCAAAGCGCGACCGGAAAACGGTCGATGGGAGGAAGTAATGACAAGACTTGCAAGCAGTACCGCCATCGCGGTGCTTTTGGCCGGTGCAGCCTGTGCCGATGGTCATACCGCCGTGTTCACGCCGGGAGAGGGGCTCCTTGACTGGGACAGCTACGAGGCGTTCGCCGAGGCGACCGATCTGACCGGCCAGTCCGTCACGGTGACCGGCCCGTGGACCGGCGACGAAAAGACCAAGTTCGACGTCGTCATGGCATTCTTCGCCGATGCGACCGGGGCGAGCGTCAATTATTCGGGATCCGACAGCTTCGAGCAGGACATCGTGATCTCTGCGCGCGCCGGATCGGCGCCGAACCTCGCGGTGTTTCCGCAGCCGGGCCTTGCGGCCGACATGGCGTCGCAGGGCCTGCTGACGCCGCTGCCGGAAGGCACGGCGGACTGGGTCGCCGGGAATTTCGCAGCAGGGCAGTCGTGGGTCGATCTGGGCACATACGCCGGTCCTGACGGGACCGAGGACCTGTATGGCATGTTCTACCGCATCGATCTGAAATCGCTGGTCTGGTATTCGCCCGCGTCGTTCGACGAAGCCGGTTACGACATTCCCGAGACGATGGAAGACCTCAAGGCGCTGACCGACCAGATCGTCGCGGACGGCGGCACGCCGTGGTGCATCGGCCTGGGGTCGGGGGCGGCGACCGGCTGGCCCGCGACGGATTGGGTGGAGGACCTGATGCTGCGCACGCAGTCGCCCGCAGATTACGACGCGTGGGTCGCGAACGAGCTTGCGTTCAACGATCCGAAGGTCGTCGCCGCGATCGACGAATTCGGGGCGTTCGCGCGAAACGACGACTATGTGAACGGCGGTGCGCAGTCTGTGGCCAACACCGACTTCCGCGACAGCCCGACCGGTCTGTTCGAGATTCCGCCCGCCTGCTACATGCACCGTCAGGCGTCGTTCATTCCGGCCTTCTTCCCGGAAGGAACGGTTGTGGGCGAAGACGCGGATTTCTTCTACTTCCCCGCCTATGCCGACAAGGACCTCGGCAAGCCGGTTCTGGGCGCGGGCACGCTGTTTGCGATCACCAACCCGTCCGAAGGCGCCGAAGCCCTGATCGAATTCCTGAAGTTGCCGATCGCGCATGAGTTGTGGATGGCGCAGGGCGGCTTTCTGACCGCCCATGCGGGTGTCAACCTCGACGCCTACCAGAGCGACAGCCTGCGGGCGCAGGGCGAGATCCTGGCCAACGCGACGACGTTCCGCTTCGACGCGTCGGACCTCATGCCGGGCGAGATCGGCGCGGGTGCATTCTGGACCGGGATGGTCGATTACGTGACCGGCGCATCGGCCCAGGACGTGGCAGATTCCATTCAGGAACGCTGGGACGCGTTGAACTGATCCGTGCTCCGGCCCGCTCCTTGACGCAAGGGGCGGGCCATCAACAGTCTGGACAGGGAGGAGGGCCCCGGTCCACGCTTCCCCCGACCTTTTGCAGCACATGGGAGGACCGGCCATGTCACCGCTCTTGCAGGGCATCCTCACCGTCATCATCGGTGTCGGCGGGTGCATCGGATATTTCTGGACGTCGAACTACGTGCTCGACAAGGTGCTGTTTCCGGCGCGCGGCCCCGATGCGGGCCGCAACATCAACCGCGCCAATGCCATTCGCCCGTGGCTGTTCCTGTTTCCGGCGCTTGCGGCCCTGACGCTCTATCTGGTCTATCCGGTCTTCGGGAGCTTTTACCGCTCCCTGTTCAACCGCTCGGGTGACGAATTCGTCGCGCTTGGCAACTACACTGCGCTGATGGCCGACAGCGAATTCCGGACCGCGCTTTTCAACAATTTCCTCTGGGTCCTGTTCGTCCCCGCCGCCGCGACCTTCCTCGGACTTCTGGTGGCACAACTGACGGACCGATTGTCGTGGGGCAACATCGCCAAGTCGATCATCTTCATGCCCATGGCGATCAGCTTCGTCGGGGCCTCGCTGATCTGGAAATTCGTCTATGCCGTCGATCCCGAGATCGGCATCATCCACGCCTTGCGCGATACGGTGGGCATGTCGCCGATCGACCCGCTTCAGGTCGGCTTCTGGAACAATTTCTTCCTGATGGTGATCCTCGTCTGGATCCAGACGGGTTTCGCGATGGTGATCCTGTCCGCCGCCCTGCGCGGCATCCCCGAGGAAACCATCGAAGCCGCGATCATCGACGGGGCGTCGCCGATCCAGATCTTCTTCCGGATCAAGATCCCCCAGATCGTGGGCACGATCGTCGTCGTCTGGACCACGATCACGATCCTCGTCCTGAAGGTGTTCGATATCGTCTACACGATGACGGGTGGCAACTTCGGCACCCAGATCCTGCCCAGCTACATGATGGAATACATGTTCCGCGATGACGGGCGGGCGACGGCCGTGGCTTTCGTCATCATGATCATCGTGCTTCCGGTGATGACGTGGAACATCGTCCAGGCCCGCAAGGAGGTGCGCTGATGGCCACGAACGACGACGGCATCGCGGGCGCCAAAAGCTCGCTGTCGCTGGTCACCAACGTCTCGGTGGTCCTTCTGGTCATCCTGTGGCTGGTCCCGACCGTCGGGCTGCTGGTCTCGTCGTTCCGGGACCGCGACGCGATCAGCAACTCGGGCTGGTGGAACGCACCCTTCGCGACCGAACAGAATTTCGCCGTCGGGACGGAGGGCGACTTTTCGCGCGGCCCGGACGGCTGGGTCCTGACGGGCAATGTCTTCGGCGACACCGGATCCGGCACGATCACGGCTTTCGGCGGCCAGCGCGCGGACCCCACCGCGTTCGAGCCGGGCACGACCGGCGAGCTGGTGCGCGGTCGCACCCTCGCGATGGAGGCGAACGGAGACTTTCGCTATGTCGATCCGGGCGACGAAGCCCCAGGCCGCAACCCGTCGATCTATTTCGCCACATCCGTGCCGCCCACGTTCTCGACCGACAATTATGAGACGATCCTCTATTCGAACGGCATGGACACGGCCTTCATCAACACGTTGACCGTGACGATACCGGCGACGATCATCCCGATCCTGATCGGCGCCTTCGCGGCCTATGCGCTGGCCTGGATGGATTTTCCGTTTCGCGGCACGATCATCGCCATCGTCGTCGGCCTGTTGGTGGTGCCGCTGCAACTGGCGCTGGTTCCGATGCTGACGTTCCACAATCAGATCGGGATCGGCCAGTCCTTCTACGGCATCTGGTTCGCCCACACAGGCTTCGGCCTGCCGCTCGCGATCTACCTGTTGCGCAACTACATGGTCGGCCTGCCGCGCGACATCATCGAAAGCGCCAAGGTCGACGGGGCGACGGACTTCCAGGTCTTCACCAAGATCGTCCTGCCGCTGTCTTTCCCGGCGCTGGCCAGCTTTGCCATCTTCCAGTTCCTCTGGACGTGGAATGACTTGCTGGTCGCAAAGGTCTTCCTGCCGTCGAACTCCGACTCCTGGGTGATGACGGTCAAGATCGCGGATGACCTTCTGGGGTCGCGCGGCGGCGACTGGGGCATCCTTGCGGCGGCGGCCTTCGTGTCCATCGCGGTGCCGCTGATCGTGTTCTTCACAATGCAACGCTACCTGGTGCGCGGCCTGCTGGCCGGCTCCGTGAAATAGGACATCGCATGACCGCGACCGCTCAACAGCTTTCCCCCGACATCAATCCGGACTGGTGGCGGGGGGGCGTCATCTATCAGATCTATCCCCGCAGCTTTCAGGACACGACCGGCGACGGCATCGGCGACCTGAACGGCATCACGGCGCGTCTGCCTTATGTGGCAAGCCTCGGGGTGGATGCCATCTGGATCAGTCCGTTCTTCACCTCTCCGATGAAGGATTTCGGATACGACGTCAGCGACTACTGCGACGTGGACCCGATGTTCGGCTCGCTTGCGGATTTCGACCGGCTGGTGGAGACGGCACACCGTCTTGGCGTCAGAGTCATGATCGACCTCGTGCTGTCGCATACCTCGGACCAGCATCCTTGGTTCCAGGAAAGCCGCGCCAACCGCAGCAACGCAAGGGCCGATTGGTATGTCTGGGCCGACCCGAAGCCCGACGGCACGCCGCCCAACAACTGGCTGTCGATATTCGGCGGCACGGCCTGGCACTGGGATGCGCGGCGGTTGCAGTACTACATGCACAACTTCCTGACGTCGCAGCCGGACCTGAACTTCCATACGCCGGAGGTGCAGGATGCCCTGCTGGACGCCACGCGCTTCTGGCTGGACCGCGGCGTTGACGGGTTCCGTCTCGACACGATCAATTTCTATATTGCCGACAAGCTGTTGCGCGACAATCCGGCCCTGCCGCCAGAGCGGCGGAACGCGAACATCGCGCCGGCGGTGAACCCCTACAATCACCAGGAGCACCTGTATTCCAAGAACCAGCCGGAAAACCTGCTGTTCCTCAAGCGGTTCCGGGCCCTGCTCGACGAATACCCCGGCACTGCCGCCGTCGGTGAGGTGGGCGACGCGCAGCGCGGGATGGAACTGCTGGGGCAATACACCCGCGCCGGACAGGGCGTGCAGATGTGCTATGCCTTCGAATTCCTTGCCGGCGAGGTTCTGACCGCCGGCCGCATCGCGGACGTCTATGCCAAGCTGGACGCCGAGGCACCGGACGGCTGGGCCTGCTGGGCCCTGTCGAACCATGACGTGACGCGTCACGTCACGCGCTGGAACCTCGATCGGCAGGGCGCGCAATGCTATGCGATCCTTCTGCAATGCCTGCGCGGTTCGGTCTGCCTCTATCAGGGCGAGGAATTGGGTCTGGGCGAGGCGCGCGTCGCCTACGAAGACCTGCAGGATCCCTACGGCATCGAATTCTGGCCCGAGTTCGCGGGGCGCGATGGCTGCCGGACGCCGATGGTCTGGGAGGCGTCCAACACGAACGGCGGCTTTTCGGACGCGAAGCCGTGGTTGCCCGTCGCGGCGGAGCATCTGGGCAATTCCGTTTCCCTCCAGGAGGAGCGGGAGGACGCGCTGTTGCACCACTATCGTCGGATCATCGCGATGCGGGCGGGGTCGGCGGCGCTGCGCGGAGGCGAACAGGTCGACTTGCGCGCCGACGGCGACCTTCTGATGTTCGAGCGCGTGGCCGAGGGGGAGCGGTGGTTCTGCGCCTTCAACCTGGGAGGGGGGACGGCCAGCGTCCACATGCCGGATGGCGAGTGGGCCATGGTCGAGGGCATCGGAAGCACCGATCCCGGACGCACGACGGGGGCAGGGGGCATGCGCCTCGATCCCTGGCAGTACACGTTGCTCAGGGCCGTCTGACAGAAAGAACAACACGGGAGGACGACAATGGCGAACCTGAAGCTGACCGATGTGTCCAAGGTCTATGGTGGCACCGTCGAAGTGCTCAAGGACATCAACCTCGATATCGAACAGGGCGAGCTGATCGTTTTCGTCGGGCCGTCGGGGTGCGGCAAGTCCACCCTGCTGCGGATGATCGCGGGGCTGGAAAAGATCTCGGGCGGCACACTTGAGATCGACGGACAGGTCGTCAATGACGTGCCCCCGTCGGAGCGCGGCATCGCGATGGTGTTCCAGTCCTACGCCCTCTATCCGCACATGACCGTGCGCGAAAACATGCAGTTCGCCCTGAAGATCGCCAAGAAATCCAAGGAGGAGATCGACACCGCCGTCGATGCCGCCGCACGAAAGCTGCAACTGACCGAGTACCTCGACCGCCTGCCGAAGGCCCTGTCGGGCGGCCAGCGTCAGCGTGTCGCCATCGGCCGCTCCATCGTGCGCGATCCGAAGGTGTATCTGTTCGACGAGCCGCTCTCGAACCTTGACGCCGCCCTGCGCGTCGCCACCCGGATCGAGATCGCGCAGCTCAAGGAACAGATGCCCGAGTCGACCATGATCTACGTTACCCACGACCAGGTGGAGGCGATGACGCTGGCCAGCCGGATCGTCGTGCTGGATGCGCTCAAGGACAACGGCGGCAAGTACTCCGTCGCCCAGGTCGGCAGCCCGCTGGAACTCTACGAGACGCCCAATTCGGAGTTCGTGGCCCGCTTCATAGGCTCGCCCGCCATGAACCTGATGGAGGGGGAGATCGTCGAGACCGGCGAGACCACCACGATCCGCAGCGCGCAGGGCGGCGGGACCATCACGTCGACCGTCCCGTCGAAACCCGAGGACAAGGGCGCAAGGATCATGCTCGGCATCCGCCCGGAAGACGCCATCGCGACCGACAGCGAAAACTACGCCTATACCGGCGAGGTGGAGGTCGAGGAGCGGCTGGGCGAAGTCACCCTCCTCTATTTCAAGCGCGCCACACCCGACGCGGATCCGGTCATCGCAAAACTGCCCGGCATCCAGCCCAACCTGCGCGGCACGACCCAGAAACTGGGCGCCGATCCGGCAAAAGTGCACATCTTCCGAAACGGAGTGTCGCTGCTTTACCGCTGATCGGTCATGGTTTCGCCGAAGTGTTCCGGTTGTTTGACCGGAATACTTTATGGGATCAGACTGATGGCAAAGACCAAGCGTGGCGTAAAAGACTGGCACGAAGGCGCACTCGCCACTGTGGGAATGGTCTATTTCTTTAGTGGCGTGATCGTTTTCTACGCTGTCGCGTCTGCGATGGGACTGTTGGATGACCCGATAGCCAACGGCCCTTCTCTCGTGATGCTTGGCGTTACGCTCCCTTTGCCACTCATTCTGGTGATTCCGAGATTGCAGCCAAGAGCGCTCAAGGCGCCTTCGCGTTGGTATCATTTCTTCTTCGTCGTTCTGCTTGCAACGATCCTGAGCGCGTCCGGTGAGTTTCCGATAGCCCTTCAGGGTCTGACCGCTGGTTTGTCGCCGGAGACGATTGCCCGATACGATTCCAATTTCCTTACCCTTGTCGGCCCGATCGCGGTCCTTGTTCTGATCGTGACCTCGATAAAGATGATCCGGCGCGGTGGAACGGGGCCAACCGCGTCGACGTCGGAGCGCGTGCAACCGGACGAACATTACAGAGAAGATCAATCGTCAGATGCTGCCGTTCGCCGCACCGGTCTTGAAAAGACCCACCTCGTCTTCATCCGCGCCACCGGCCTCGTCATGTTCGCCGCCGCTGCCTACGGCACGGCTACCGAACCGAACCCGGCCATCTGGAAAGCCGTCTCCGCCTTCCTCGCCCTTGCCGCTGCCGTCATGTTCCTGTCTCCGCGCTGGACGCCCCGGGTCATCGCGCGCCCGTCGCGCTGGTATCATTTCTTCGGCTTCAACCTGTTGTGCACGGCCCTCATCCTGTTGGCGCTCCTGCCGTATGTTGTGGGCGTCTACGGGCCGATCATCGAACTTGCAGCTGCCGACGCACAGGCGGGCATCACCCGCTCGCCTGAGGACTTGAACGCCGCTATCATGCCGTTCCTGACCGACGGCCCGGCATTCATCGCCTATCTCGCGATCAGCCTGCCGATCACGCTGGCTTGGTTCACCATGATCGGCCTGCTGTTCCAGAAACCGTCTGTCGCATATTCTTCCGAGGCCCTGCGCCCCTATTCAAGCCAGCGCGTCTCCGACATGCCCGCCGTCGGACGCTCAAAGGACATCCGCAAGGGCAAGCTTCCTGAACCCAAGCTCCCCTCCATCGGCGCGGCGATGAAGCTTTATGTCGCCGCCGACTGGCTGGTGATGCGCCTGCTGGGCCTCGCCCTGCTCGGCGTCGCCTACACCATCTGGACCCTGTTGGAGATCGGCCGCGAACTGCCGCTGATCCCGCTCAGCTATGGGCAGGACCCGAAGACGATGATGATCGTCTACGGCGTCCTCGGGATGTTCATGGCGGTGCCGTTCCTGCTGCCGCGCTTTCTGACGGCGCCCCGCACCGTCGCGGGTGGGTTGGCGAAGGCGGTGCTCCTGGTCGTGACGGTCCTGTTTCTGCTGCCGGCGCTCCACGTCATGATCGACCTCCACACGCCGCCGATCTATCACGCGACGCTTCACGCGACGGTGCCGAACGTGTTCAAGGCGATCGCGGGCATTGCCGTCACCTCGGCCCTGCTGATCAGCTTTTTCCGTCAGCTCGGCGCAACGCCAAAGGTCGATTACACCGGCAAGCCCATCGTCGTGCTGTCCGAGACCGACCTGCGCGAGCTTCGGGCGGCGCGGATGGGGAACAACGGCTAGGACGGAAAGCGCACCGCGCCGATATAGGGAAGGTTCCGGTTCCGCTGGGCATAGTCGATGCCGTAACCGACCACGAATTCGTCCGGAATCTCGAACCCGGTCCAGCTGGCGCGCACGTCCACCTCGCGGCGGCTGGGCTTGTCGAGGAGGGCGATGGTTTCAAGGCGGGCAGGGGCGCGGGATTTCAGGAGGCCGAGGACGTGGTGCAGGGTGAAACCGGTGTCCACGATATCCTCGACAACGAGGACATCCCTCCCGCCGATCTCGCCGCGCAGGTCCTTGAGGATGCGAACCTCGCGGCTGGAGGTCATACCGTCGCCGTAACTGCTCGCCTCGAGGAAATCGACCTCCACAGGCAGGTCCAGTTCGCGCACCAGATCCGCGATGAAGACGAACGACCCGCGCAGCAGTCCGACGACGACCAGCTTGTCTGTGCCCTTGAACCGCGCCTCGATCTCCCGCGCAAGCGCCTCGATCCGGGCGGCGATCGCCTTGGCCGAGACCAGTTGATCGATCACAT
>JBARXR010000246.1:0-1539 GCA_049647445.1 Jannaschia sp.
GACGAGACCGATCAGGAGCGGCAGAAACGGACTGTGTTTCAGGATCTCCGCCATAGGTCCAAGGGATTCTGGAAAGGCAAGCGTCCCATCAACGATCTTGGGCAGGAGGCCAAGAAAGACATAACTGATGGAGATGCCGTCAGCGAACGACAGCCAGTACTTCTGAGGCATTTGGTGTTTCCACCGCAGTAGATCAGCAAGCACATGGACAAGGCTAAGGAATACAACCGATGCAAGCGAAAGCCCGATCAATGCTATGGAGTTCATTCTAAATTCCTTTTAGGCGCGACAATTGCGCAGTTTGGGCCTCTCGGCGCGACAGTTCATCCGGTGCTCCCTACTCATACCGGATCGCAACGATCTCAAGATCGACGATTCCGGTGGGCTTTTGCCATTCAACCGTGTCGCCGATCTGTGCGCCCATCAGCGCAACCCCAAGCGGCGAATATGGGGCAATCAGGCCATGCGTAGGGTCGGCCTCATCCTCGCCGACAATTCGAAAACTCTGGCGGCTGTCGTCTTCAGTAATGACTTCGATCTCTGCGCCAAATGCGACGATCCGGGGGGAATGGCTTTTCGGATCAACGAGGATCGCACGGCTGATGCGCGCTTCAAGAAAGCGGATGTCACGTTGAGCCACAGCAATGGCAAGTTTTCTGTCGATTTCTTCAGCTTTCTCGCGCAGTTTTGCCAGATCCGACTGGCGAGCGCCAAGTCGGCCGTTTAGCGCAGCAAGACCCGACGGGGTCACCAAGTTTGGATGTGGACTTTGTGGCAGATCATCCAGGTGAACATTCTCGGTGCCATCGTCTTCTTTTGTAAACGCTTTGCTCATGACAATTTCCCCAATGTTTGGCGGCTCGTCGCTATGTGGCCAAGTGCTTTGCGTGGAACCGTAGGTGATCCTCAACGAAGCTGGCAATGAAATAGTAGCTGTGATCATAGCCTTCGCGTCGGTTCAGCTTCAACGGATAGCCGCTTTCTTTTGCTGATGCTTCCAGTGTCTCTGGTTTCAACTGCTCTTCAAGAAAGTCGTCGGCTTCGCCCTGATCCACAAGCACAGGAACGGCCCCTTTTGCTTTTCGCATCAGTAGGCTGGCATCATAATCAGCCCATGCGCCTTTGTCCTTTCCCAGATATGCTGCAAAGGCCTTTTGGCCCCACGAACAATCGACTGGATTGCCAATCGGGCTAAACGCTGAAGCAGATTGGAAGGTGTCAGGATTGCGAAGCGCTAGAACCAGCGCGCCATGGCCACCCATCGAATGGCCAAAGACAGAGCGCTTGTCGCTGACCGGGAATGTGGCCTCGATCAGTTGTGGCAGTTCATTCATCACATAGTCGTACATTTGGTAGTGACGGTTCCAAGGGGCCTGCGTTGCGTTGACGTAAAATCCAGCCCCCTGACCCAGATCATAGCCATCATCATCAGCGACACCCACACCACGCGGGCTGGTATCGGGGGCGACAATCGCAACGCCAAGCTCTGCTGCGATACGTTGAGCACCGGCCTTTTGCATAAAATTCTCGTCCGTACAC
>JBARXR010000247.1:0-4894 GCA_049647445.1 Jannaschia sp.
GCCGTGCGAGGTCCGCGTTCGACAGGTCACCCGACCCCCTGGCCGCGTCCCGCCACCGGCCCAGCGCCCTGCGCGAGCGCAGGGTCTGCAACAGGTTGGGGAGACGGTCGGTCACGGAAGCGCCCTAGAGATCCATATAGATGTGGTCTTCGCCCTTGGCGCCGGGGTGCGTGCAGGCCCCCAACTTGGCCGAGCCCACCAGTTGCGCGTATTTCCAAAGCGCGCCCGAAGAATAGATCGTCTTGCGCGGACCTTTCCACTCGGCCTTGCGCTCCGCCAGGTCCGCGTCCGACAGTGCCACCTCCAACGTGCCCTCGATGGCGTTTATGGTGATGACGTCCCCGTTCTTCAGCAGGGCGATCGGTCCGCCGTGCGCGGCTTCCGGGCCGACATGACCGACGCAGAAACCGCGCGTCGCCCCCGAGAACCGCCCGTCGGTGATCAGCGCCACCTTCTTGCCCATGCCCTGACCGGACAGGGCCGCGGTGGTCGCCAGCATCTCGCGCATCCCCGGACCGCCCGCGGGGCCCTCGTTGCGGATCACCAGCACCTCGCCTTCGTTGTACTGCCGGGCCTTCACGGCCTCGAACGCGTCTTCCTCGCATTCGAACACGCGGGCGGGACCGGTGAAGAGCTGGTGCTGCGGCTCGATCCCGGCGACCTTGACGATGGCTCCCTCGGGCGCGAGGTTGCCCTTCAGACCGACGACACCGCCGGTCTTGGTGATCGGCGTCTCGACGGGATAGATCACACGGCCATCCGCCTTGAGCGTCACCATGTCCAGCTCCTCGCCCATGCTGCGGCCGGTCGCGGTCATGCAATCCTCGTGGATCAATCCGGCCTTGCGCAATTCGTTCATCACGACCGGCACGCCACCCGCCTCGTACATGTCCTTGGCGACATAGGCGCCGCCCGGCTTGAGATCGACGAAATAGGGCGTGTCCCTGAAGATATCGCAAACGTCGCCCAGGTCGAAATCGATCCCGGCCTCATGCGCGATCGCGGGAAGGTGCAGACCGGCATTGGTCGACCCGCCGGTGCAGGCCACGATGCGCGCGGCATTCTCCAGCGACTTGCGGGTGACGATGTCGCGCGCGCGGATGTTCTTCTCGATCAACCGCATCACCGCCTGCCCGGAGGCGATGCAGTACTGATCGCGGCTCTCGTAGGGCGCCGGCGCACCTGCCGAGTTCGGCAGGGCCAGGCCGATCGCCTCGGACACGCAGGCCATGGTGTTCGCGGTGAACTGGCCGCCGCAGGCCCCGGCCGACGGACAGGCGACCCGCTCGAGGATCTCCAACTCCGCATCCGACATGTTCCCGGCCTGATGCTGACCCACGGCCTCGAACACGTCCTGCACGGTGACATCCTTGCCGCCCAGCCGCCCGGGCAGGATCGAGCCGCCGTAGATGAACACCGACGGCGTGTTCAGACGCACCATCGCCATCATCATGCCCGGCAACGACTTGTCGCACCCGGCCAGCCCCACGATGGCGTCGTAGCAATGCCCGCGCATCGTCAATTCGACGGTATCTGCGATCGCCTCGCGGGAGGCGAGGCTCGACCGCATCCCCTCGTGCCCCATGGCGATCCCGTCGGTGACGGTGATCGTCGTGAACTCCCGCGGTGTGCCGTTGCCCTGCTTGACGCCCAGCTTGACGGCCTGCGCCTGACGGTTCAGCGCGATGTTGCACGGCGCGGCTTCGTTCCAGCAGGTGGCCACACCGACCCAGGGCTGGTGGATCTCCTCGTCGCCCAGCCCCATTGCATAGAAATACGACCGGTGCGGCGCCCGCGACGGCCCTTCGGTCACATGGCGGCTTGGCAGCTTCGATTTATCCGTGGGCACTTTGAGCATG
Organism: Jannaschia sp.; assembly: GCA_049647445.1. GTDB lineage: Bacteria > Pseudomonadota > Alphaproteobacteria > Rhodobacterales > Rhodobacteraceae > Jannaschia. Next base: position 1,860 of record JBARXR010000247.1, read on the forward strand.
AGGTCCTCCTGTCCGTCGCAACCGGGGATAGAGAAGGGGGCAAAGGCAGACAAGCGCGATTGCCGCGCGCGCGCCATCTGGCTAAGGTCCCGTCAAAACAAATCGCGGGCATCGAGCATGTGGACCCCCGAATTCTCCCGCTTCGTGGCCCCGGCGCGCGCGAAGCCCCAGGTCTGGCGCCTGATCGTCGGCATGTTGGCCATTGCCCTGGCCTATGTGCTCGCGTTCTTCATCCTGCTGATCGGACTCGTGGCGACCCTCGGGTTCGACGACGGCATGGCCTATCTCGCCCTGATCGAGACCGGCGGAACCCCGACCCTGATCGTCGCTCTGCTGGCGATGTTCGCGGGGCCCTTTCTCGCGGCCGTCCTCGTTGTGGGGCTCCTGCACCGACGCCCCGCCGCCACCCTCTTCGGACCGGGCACCCTGCACGGTTTCGGACTAGGCGTGGCGACGGCCCTGCTGGTCTACACCGTCGCCTGGGTCGCGCTGCCCGAACCCTTCGTCCCGGTCGCGAACCTGCCGCTGAACCTGTGGCTCAGCTTCCTGCCCGCCGCCCTCGTGGCGCTGGCGATCCAGACCGGTGCGGAGGAAGTCGTGTTTCGCGGCTACATGCAGCAGCAACTGGCCGCCCGATTCCAAAGTCCGTGGATCTGGATGGTCGTCCCCGCGCTGTCGTTCGGGATGCTGCACGGCGACCCCACCGGCGGCCCCGAGCATCTCTGGATGATCCTGCCCCCGACGCTCTTCGGGTTGCTCGCCGCCGACCTGACGCGCGTCACCGGGACCATCGGCGCGGCCTGGGGGCTGCACTTCGCGAACAATTGCTCCGCCATCCTGTTTACCGCGCTGGCGGGGAACCTGTCGGGCCTTGCCCTCTACCGCACGCCCTTCGGAAGCGAGGCGCTGTCGATCGACAACCCGCTCATCTGGCAGGAGATGCTGGTCACGATCATCCTCTGGGCCTGTCTGCGCCTCTGGGTCGCGCGCGGCGCGTCCCGCATCGCATGACGGGGCGCCCTCCCCTGCACGACGCTCCTTTCGATGCCTTCGTCGCCCCGGCCCGCGCCGCGCCACAGGTCTGGCGCCTGATCGTCGGCATTCTGCTGGTGGAGATGACGTTCCTCGCGACCGGGATCCTTCTGGTCGGCATCCTGCCACCGGATCCCCTGAATCCGGTTCTGATCGACATCGGGATGACCCCCGCGACGGTGATCGTGATCCTCGCATCCTTCGCGCCGTTCCTCGCGGCGACCGTCTTCGTCGCCACGCGCCTGCACCACCGCTCCGGCTGGTCGCTGGTGGGCGCGCGGTCTCTCTCGCTTGCGTGGCCGGCGGCGGCGATAACGCTCGCAATCATGATCGCCTCCGAACGCCTCGTCTTCGACAGCGGCCTCCTGATCCGCGCCACGTCTGCCGCGACCTTTCTGGCGTGGCTGCCACTGGCCCTGCCTGCCCTCGCCCTTCAGACCGGGGCCGAGGAAATCTTCTATCGCGGCTATCTTCAGACCCAACTGGCCGCCCGCTATGCCTCCCCGATCGTCTGGATGGGTGTGCCGTCGTTCCTGTTCGCACAGGCCCACGTCGATCTCTTCCACCTCTGGACAACCGGACATTTCGCGAACAACGACGGCATCTGGTTCGTCGTCATCGGTCTCGGTGGCCTCTTTGCGGCCGACCTGACCCGCGTCAGCGGGGGTATCGGCGCGGCTTGGGGCTGGCACTTCGCAAACAACCTGCACGCCATGTTCCTCGTGTCGATGAACACCGAGATGTCGGGCCTTGCCCTGTGGCTCCTGCCCTACGGACCCGACGATCCGGTGTTCGACACCATCATGGTCGGCCAGCTCGTCGCACTGCAGGTCATCATCTGGGCGGCCATCCGGTTATGGATCGCGCGAACGATACCGGTGCGTTGAATTGCATTCCGACCCCGCCCGTCCTATCTCGCGCAGACCGATACACGGAGAAGCGCGATGAACTGGATCTCGAACTACGTCCGACCCACGATCAACTCGCTCTTCTCCCGGCGCGAGGTGCCCGAGAACCTCTGGACGAAATGCGACGATTGCGGAACCATGCTGTTCCACCGCGAGCTTTCGGACAACCAGCGCGTCTGCACCAATTGCGGCAATCACATGTACATCGCCCCGCGCGAGCGGTTCAATGCGCTGTTCGACGGCGGCATCTTCACCGAAGTCGCCGTGCCGACCCCGCTTGCCGATCCGCTTCAGTTTCGCGATCAGAAGAAATATCCCGACCGCCTGAAGGCCGCCCAGAAGGCCACGTCCGAGGGCGAGGCGATGCTGGTCGCGGAGGGGGAAATCCACAAGACGCCGATCGTCGCGGCGGCACAGGATTTCGGCTTCATGGCCGGATCCATGGGCATGTACGTTGGCAACGCGATCATAGCTGCCGCCGAACGCGCCGTGACGCTCGAACGCCCGCTCGTCCTGTTCTCGGCGGCCGGGGGCGCGCGCATGCAGGAAGGCATCCTGTCGCTGATGCAGATGCCCCGCACCACCGTCGCCGTCGAGATGCTCAAGGAGGCGGGTCTACCCTATATCGTCGTGCTGACCCATCCGACCACCGGCGGCGTCACGGCCTCCTATGCCATGCTGGGCGACATCCAGATCGCCGAGCCGAACGCCCTGATCTGCTTTGCGGGTCCGCGCGTCATCGAACAGACCATCCGTGAAACCCTGCCGGAGGGGTTCCAGAGGGCCGAATACCTGCTCGATCACGGCATGCTCGACCGGGTGACACCGCGCAGCCAGCACCGCGACGAGATCGCGACGATCCTGCGCATGTTGACGGGCCAGGGGCCTGTCGTTCACGGCGACCTGCCCCGCCCGATCGAGACGACGCAGGTCGATCCCGCCCCGGAACCGGAGGCGCTGCCGAAGATCGAGCCGAGCAATCCGGGCGAGGCGCCCGCGCCAAAGACCTGATCGGCCGATGACCGTGGCCATCCCCCTCGCGTCCGGGGCCGGCTCGGGCCGCAGGGGCGCGATCCCCAAGCCGGGCGTCCGGGC
>JBARXR010000248.1:0-5182 GCA_049647445.1 Jannaschia sp.
CGACTGGGCGGCTGCCGCGGACGCGCTTCAGGGGCGGGCCCGCGACATCTACCTGATTGGCGGCGCGGCGCCGGGCGCAGGCACGCGCTTCGCACTCCCCGGACAGGCAGAGGTCTTGCGCCGTGTCGCCAAGGACGGCCGCGACGCCTTCTATACAGGCGAAGTCGCCGAGGACATGGTGACGTCTCTGAACGCCGCCGGCGGGGTCCATACGCTCGACGACTTCGCGGCGACGTCCAGCGACTGGACCGATCCGATCAGCGGGACCTACAGGGAGATGGATCTGGTCGAGCATCCGCCCAACGGCCAGGGTGCGACCGCGATCCTGATGGCCAACATCCTCAGCCACTTCGACATCGCCTCGCTCGACCCGATCGGCGCGAAACGGGCACATCTGGAAGCCGAGGCGGCGAAGCTGGCCTATGACGCCCGCAACAGGTTCATCGCCGACCCTGACCACACCACGAAGCTGGACCGGATGCTCTCGCTCGAGGTGGCATCGCAACTGGCCGCCCTCATCAATCCAAAGCGCGCGATGGAGGCCGCCGCCCCGCTGGCGGAAACGGTTCACAAGGACACGATCTACATCACTGTCGTCGACCGCGACGGGATGGCGGTTTCGCTGATCTACTCGATCTTCAACAGCTTCGGATCGGGCATCGCCTCCGACACGTTCGGCATCCTGTTCCAGAACCGCGGCGCCGGATTCACGCTGGACCGCTGGCACCCGAACGAACTTGGCGGCGGCAAGCGTCCGATCCACACGATCATTCCCGGGATGCTGCGGCAGAACGGGCGCATCGTGATGCCCTTCGGCGTGATGGGCGGGGCCTATCAACCGAATGGGCACGCGCGCTTCGTCTCCAATCTGGTGGATTTCGGGATGGACGCACAGACCGCCATCGATGCCCCCCGTTCCTTTTCGGACGCGGGGATCCTGAAGGTCGAGCGGGGGTACCCCGACAGCGTTCGGGCGGAGCTCTATGCCATGGGCCACACGGTGGTCGTTCCAGACCTGCCGATCGGCGGCGCGCAGGCGATCCGGATCGACGAGAGCGGCTACCTCGAAGGTGCGAGCGACCCGCGCAAGGATGGTTGCGCGCTCGGATACTGACCGCCGCGCGGTGCCTGCGACGCGCTAGATCCGCTCGATGGCAAGGGCGATGCCCTGCCCGCCACCGATGCACATCGTGACGAGGGCCCGCCGCCCGCCTGTCCGGTCCAGCGCATGAAGGGCCTTGACCGTGATGATCGCACCCGTCGCGCCGACCGGATGGCCGAGGGCAATCGCGCCTCCGCTCGGGTTGACGCGCGCGGGGTCGAGGCCAAGCGCACGGGTGACGGCCAGTGCCTGCGACGCGAACGCCTCGTTCGACTCGATGATGTCGAAATCGTCCGGTCCAAGGCCGGTGCGCGCGAACAGCTGACGGACGGCCGGGATCGGACCGATCCCCATCACGTCCGGTCGGACGCCCGAATGGGCATAGCCCAGAACCCGGGCGCGGGGTGTCAGGCCCGCCTGTTCCACCGCATCGGCGCGTCCCAGCACCAGTGCCGCCGCGCCGTCGTTGATGCCGGACGCATTGCCTGCCGTGACGCTGCCGTCCTTGCGGAACACGGGACGCAGCCCGGCGAGGGCCTCGAGGGTCGTGTCTTTCGGATGCTCGTCGATCTCGAAGGCAACCTCCTCACGCTTGCGCTGCACCACGACCGGGGCGATCTCGGCGGCAAAATGTCCGGCGGAGATGGCATTTGCGGCGCGCGTCTGGGAGGTCAGCGCGAAGGCGTCCTGATCGGCGCGGCTGATGCCATGTTCGGACGCCACGTTCTCGGCGGTCACGCCCATGTGCCCCGTGCCGAAAGGACAATTGAGCGCCCCCAGCATCATGTCGAGACTTGCCACGTCGCCCATTTTCGCACCCCAGCGGGCGTCTGGAAGGACGAAGGGCGCGCGCGACATGCATTCAGCCCCGCCGACCAGCGCAAAGTCCGCATCCCCGAGCATCAGCGATTGTGCCCCCGACACGATGGCCTGAACGCCGGACCCGCAGAGACGATTGACGTTCATCGCCGGAACCGTCTCGGGCACGCCGGCCTGCATCGCGGCGACGCGGCTTAGATACATGTCGCGCGGTTCCGTGTTGATGACATGCCCGAAGACCGTCGTTCCGATCCGCGCGGGGTCGAGACCCGCGCGCTCCAGCGCCGCCTTGGCTGCGACGGTCGCAAGATCGATGGGCCGGGTCGCGGCAAGGCTTCCGCCGAAGGCACCGATGGCGGTGCGCGCGCCGGACAGGATGACGATGTCGGACATGGAAAATGACCCCCGCTGTTCATGGGGGCCGCCAGGCTGGGGGCCAGCCCCCGGACCCCCGGACGATGTCTGGAGCAAAGACCGGGGGCCGGGAAGAGGGACGTGACGTCCCCTGTCGATCAGGCGTTGAAGCGCAAAGGCGAGACGTTCTGGAAAAGACCCGTCGCCCGCAACTTGTCGAGGACGGCGGCAGGCGGCTGATCGTCGAGGTAAAGCAACGCGATAGCGTCCTTTCCCCGGTCCGACCGGCCCAGGGTGAAGTTGGCGATATTCACGCCGTTCTCTCCCATCGTGACACCGAGGGCACCGATGATCCCCGGCTCGTCATGGTTGGTCGTGTAGAGCATGTGGGCGCCCACCTCGGCATCGATGTTGATGCCCTTGATCTGGATGAAACGGGGTTTTCCGTCGGTGAAGACCGTGCCCGCGATCGAGCGTTCGCGCGTCGCCGTCCGCACGACGAGTTTGATGTAGCCGTCGAAGACGCCGGTCTTGTCCTGGCGGGTCGTCGAGATTTCCACGCCGCGCTCGCGCGCGATCACCGGCGCCGAGACCATGTTCACGTCTGGGTTCGTCGCCTTCATCACGCCCGCGATGGCCGAGCAGTTGAGCGCTTCGAGATTCATCGCCGAAACGGAGCCGTTGTAGATGATCTCGATCGCGTCGATCGGCTCGTCCGTCATCTGTCCGACGAAGGCGCCCAGATGATCGGCCAGCTTGACCCAGGGGCCCATCACCTTGGCCTCCTCGGCGGTCACAGACGGCATGTTGAGCGCGTTCGAGACGGCGCCGGTCAGCAGGTAGTCGGACATCTGCTCGGCGACCTGCAACGCGACGTTCTCCTGCGCTTCGGTCGTGGCGGCGCCGAGGTGAGGGGTCACGACGACGTTCTCAAGGTTGAAAAGCGGCGAATTCGTCGCCGGTTCCTCGGCGAACACATCGAAGGCGGCACCGGCGACGTGGCCGGATCTGATAGCGTCCGCAAGGGCTTGCTCGTCCACCAGGCCGCCGCGCGCGCAGTTCACGATCCGGACGCCGGGTTTCAGCTTGGCGATGTTTTCCGCCGACAGGATGTTGCGGGTCTGATCCGTCAACGGCACATGAAGCGTGATGAAATCGGCGCGCTTGAACAGCGACTCGAGATCGACCTTCTCGATGTGCAGCTCGGTCGCCCGTTCCTCCGACAGGAAGGGATCGTAGGCGACGACCTTCATTTTCAGGCCGCGCGCGCGGTCGCAGACGATGCCGCCGATGTTGCCCGCGCCGATGACGCCCAGGGTCTTTCCAGCAAGCTCCACGCCCATGAACCTGGATTTTTCCCATTTTCCGGAATGGGTTGAGGCATTCGCCTCGGGAATCTGCCGGGCCACGGCGAACATCATCGCAATGGCGTGTTCGGCGGTCGTGATCATGTTGCCGTAGGGCGTGTTCATGACGATCACGCCGCGCTTGGAGGCCGCGGGCTTGTCGATGTTGTCGGTGCCGATTCCGGCGCGACCGACGACCTTCAGGTTCGGTGCCGCTTCCAGCAGCTTTTCGGTCACCTTCGTCGCCGAACGGATCGCGAGGCCATCGAAATCGCCGATCCGGGCGAGGAGGGCATCCTTGTCCTTGCCGAGTTTCGGCTCGAAGGTGACGTCGATTCCACGGTCGCGGAAGATCTGGACGGCGGCATCCGACAGGTCGTCGGAGATGAGAACTTTGGGGGCCATGTGACACCTTTTGTACGATTTGGGGTAAGTCCCGGGAGGGACCTGCACGATCTGGGGTAAGTTTCGGAAATCTCTGAAAGAGACGTCGGCGATCAGGACTGCTCTGCGTGATAGGCCCACTCGACCCAAGGCATCAGCGCCTCGACGTCATCTGGCTCCACCGTCGATCCGCACCAGATCCGCAGGCCGGCGGGCGCGTCGCGATAGGAGGCGATGTCGAGGGCGACGCCCTCCGCTTCCAGTCGCTTGGCGACACGCTTGGCGAAATCGGCCGGGTGATCGCCGGTGAACCGCAGGCACACCGAGGTGGTCGAGCGGGTGGCGGGATCGTCGGCCAGATTGTCGATCCAGTCGCGGTGTTCGCAGAAATTCCAGATGTGCCGCGCGCTGGCGGAAGCGCGTGCGATGAGCCCGTCGAGGCCCAGCGACTCGGCCCAGTCGAGAGCGGACAGGTAATCCTCGACGCAGAGCATGGAGGGTGTGTTGATCGTCTCGCCCTTGAATATCCCATCTATGAGCTTTCCGCCCTTGGTCAGCCGGAAGATTTTCGGCAGCGGCCAGGGCGGCGTATAGGTCTCCAGACGCTCTACGGCGCGGGGCGACAGGATCAGGATGCCATGCGCGCCCTCCCCGCCCAGCACCTTCTGCCAGCTGAAGGTGGTCACATCGAGCTTGTGCCAGGGCAACTCCATCGCGAAGGCGGCGGATGTGGCGTCGCACAGCGTCAGGCCATCGCGGTCATCGGCGATCCAGTCGGCGTCCGGAACGCGCACACCGGATGTCGTGCCGTTCCACGTAAAACAGATGTCGCGGGCGGGATCGATGTCGAGGGACGGAAGCTGGCCGTAGTCGGCCGTGCGCACGTCGGCGTCGAGTTTCAACTGCTTGACCACATCGGTGACCCAGCCGGACCCGAACGATTCCCACGCCAGCATCGTGACGGGCCGGGCGCCCAGCATCGTCCACATGGCCATCTCGTAGGCGCCGGTGTCCGAGGCCGGGACGATCCCGATGTGGTAGTCGTCGGGTACACCCAGAAGGGCACGCGTCCGGTCTATGGCGGCGCCCAGCCTGGCCTTGCCGACCGCCGCGCGGTGCGAGCGGCCCAGCGGCGCGTCGGACAGGTTGTCGAGGGAAAACCCGGGGTGCTTGGCAC
>JBARXR010000249.1:0-4816 GCA_049647445.1 Jannaschia sp.
CCATGATCGCCTCGCCGGTGGATTGGTCGAGATTGCCCGTCGGCTCATCCGCGAGGAGGATATCGGGTCGCGGTGCCGCGGCGCGGGCCAGCGCCACACGCTGCTGTTCCCCACCGGACATCTGGGACGGGTAATGATGCGTCCGGTGCCCGAGGCCCACGGCCTCCAGTTCGGCGGCGGCGCGGTCGAAGGCATCTCTCGCGCCCGCAAGTTCCAGCGGCGTTGCGACATTTTCCAGCGCCGTCATCGTCGGGATAAGGTGGAAGGATTGGAACACCACCCCCATATGTCCCCTGCGGAACCGGGCCAGCGCGTCCTCGTCCATCGTCGTGAGGTCCCGGCCCAAGGCCTCGACCGCACCGGAGGTGGCACGCTCCAACCCGCCCATGAGCATCAGGAGAGACGATTTGCCACTGCCCGAAGGTCCGACCAGCCCCACCGTTTCCTGCGCCGCCACATCCAGCGAGATGTCGTGCAGGATGTCCACCATGCCGGCATTGCCCTGCAGGGACAGCGAAACTTCGCGAAGCGACAGAACCATGGGGAACCTCGTGCGTAACTTGTGTCTGGTGGCATATGGGGCGTTGGGCAAATTGAACAAGTCGGTTCAGCTTGCGGTCTTCGCCGGGGTCGCCGCAGCCGGCGCCCAGGCGGAGCCCGTGACGGTCGTGGCCCTGGGCGACTCGCTGACGGCCGGATACGGCTTGCCGGACGGGCAGGGCTTCGTGCCGCAGTTGCAGGACTGGCTCGATGCGCGTGGGGTCGATGCGCAGATCGTCAACGCGGGCGTCTCGGGCGATACCACCGCGGGCGGCCTCGCGCGGCTCGACTGGGCGCTGTCGGGGGACGTGGATGCAATGATCGTGGCCCTTGGCGGAAACGACCTTCTGCGGGGCCTGCCGCCCGCGGTCAGCCGCGCCAACCTCGACGCGATCCTGGCGGAGGTGGCGGGCACGCGCGGATTGCCGGTCCTGCTGATCGGTCTGCAGGCGCCGGGCAACTACGGTCCCGCCTACAAGGAGGCCTTCGACGGAATGTATCGTGATCTGGCAGAGACCTATGACGCCGCGCTGGAGGTCAGCTTTCTCGGGCCGCTGGTGGCCGGGACAGACATGGCGACCGCCCGCGCCCGCTACATGCAGGGCGACGGGATCCATCCGAACCGCGATGGCGTGGAAGTCATCGTGGAAGCCTTCGGGCCGCGCGTGGCGGAGCTTGTCGAGCGTGCCGCACCCTGACGGGATCCGGGCCTGTCGCGCGGGGTAGATAGGGGCCGGACCAGGACCGGGCGGCAAATTGCGGGGTCGGTGCCCTTGTTCGATCGGACCACATCCGCCAAACCTTTCGGACCAGAACGGGAGGCGCACATGACACATATCCTTGCCATCGATCAGGGCACGACCTCCAGTCGTGCGATCCTTTTCGGCGCGGACATGAAGATCACGGCTACCGCACAGGAGGAATTCACGCAGCATTTCCCCGACAGCGGCTGGGTCGAGCACGAGGTCGAAGACCTGTGGAGCACCGTGCAGCGCACCTGTCGCGAGGTGCTTGCGAGAACCGGCCTGGGCCCGGGGGACATCGCGGCGATCGGGATCACCAACCAGCGCGAGACGACGGTGGTCTGGGACCGCAAGACCGGCGAGGCGATCCACCGCGCGATCGTCTGGCAGGATCGGCGCACGGCGGCGTTCTGCGACCGTCTGAGGGGCGAGGGGCAGGAATCGCTCGTGACGGAGCGGACGGGGCTGCTGCTGGACCCCTATTTCTCGGGGACCAAGCTTCACTGGCTGCTGGAGAACGTGGAGGGCGCGCGCGCCAGGGCGGAGGCCGGGGACCTGTTGTTCGGCACGGTCGACAGCTATCTGATCTGGAAGCTGACCGAGGGGCGCGCCCATGTGACGGATGCCACCAATGCGGCGCGCACGATGCTCTACAACATCCATGAAGGGCAGTGGGACGCGGACATCTGCGGCCTGCTCGGGGTGCCGATGGCGATGCTGCCCGAGGTGCGCGACTGCGCGTCGGAGTTCGGGACGACCGGCCTTCTGGGCGGCCGGACACCGATCCTCGGGGTTGCGGGCGATCAGCAGGCGGCGACGGTGGGGCAGGCCTGTTTCGAGCCGGGGATGCTGAAATCGACCTACGGGACCGGGTGCTTCGCGCTCCTGAACACCGGCGACACGGCGGTGACTTCGACCCATCGCCTGCTGACGACGATCGCCTATCAACTGGACGGCACGCCCACCTATGCGCTGGAGGGGTCGATCTTCATTGCCGGTGCCGTTGTGCAATGGCTGCGCGACGGGCTTGGCATCATCGCCAAGGCCGCCGACACCCAGACCCTTGCGGAAAAGGCCGACCCGGCCCAGCGGCTGTATCTCGTGCCCGCGTTCACCGGGCTTGGCGCGCCGCACTGGGACGCCGATGCGCGCGGCGCGATCTTTGGCCTGACGCGGGGGTCCGGCCCGGCGGAATTCGCGCGCGCGGCGCTTGAATCCGTCGGCTACCAGACGCGCGACCTGCTGGAGGCGATGGCCGCCGACATGGGCGGTCTTGGCGATACCGTCCTGCGCGTGGACGGCGGGATGAGCGCGTCGGACTGGGCGATGCAGTTCCTGTCCGACATTCTGGGGGCGCCGGTGGACCGGCCCGACGTGCTGGAGACGACGGCCCTTGGGGCGGCGTGGCTGGCGGGCATGAAGGCGGGCGTCTATCCGGCGCAGCAGGACTTCGCCAAGGAATGGGCGCTGGAACGGCGGTTCGAGCCGCAGATGTCCGACCCGGACCGGGCGGCACGCTATGGCGGGTGGCAGGCCGCCATCGGACGCACGCTGACGCGCTGACGGCGCGCGCCGGTCAGCGGATCAGGCGGCCGGGCAGGTCGTCGAGGGACGACGCCCCGATCTGGGTCATGTTCGAGATCATGTCCGATTTCAGGATGTGGATCAGGTGATCCACGCCCGGTCGCCCGAACGCCGCCAGCGCGAAATACCATGCCTTGCCGAGGAACACGAACTCGGCCCCGAGGGCCAGCGCGCGCAGGATGTCGAGGCCGCCCTGAACGCCGGAGCAATAATAGACGGGGACACGCCCGTTCACCCGGTCGATGACCGGGGGGAGGCAGTCGATCGCGGCGGGCCCGCCTTCGAACTGGCGACCGGAGTGGTTCGAAACCCAGATCGCGTCCGCGCCCAGCCCGATCAGGCGGTCGGCATCCTGCGGCTCGGCCACGCCCTTGATAATGAGGGGACCGTCCCAATCCTTGCGGACATCGCGGATGTAGTCGTCATCGGGAAACCCCCGGATCAGCCGGCCCGCGTGGGTGAACGCCTCGGCGCCGCGGGCGGCGGGCGAATAGCTGTTGGGGAATTTCATGGTCGGCTGGCCATGCTGCAGCGTCTTCAGGGCCCAGGTCGGACGCGCCATGATGGACGCGATGATTTTCGGCGTCATCACCGGCGGCATCGACACATGCGCACGGCGCTGCCGCTCACGGCGGCTTTCGCCCGGCACGTCCACGGTGACGACGAGGGTGCGCCAACCGGCCTCCCGGATGCGGCGCAGCATGTCGCGGCGGATGTCGGCGCTGTTGACGGGATAATGCTGGAACCAGCCCATCTCTCCGGCGATCGGCCCGCTGTCTTCCGGGGTTGCGGCGGCGACCGTGGATTGGCCATAGGGGATGCGGTGGTCTGCGGCGGCCTTCGCAAGGATCCGCTCCGCATCTGGCCAGAGCAGGCCCGCCATCCCGACCGGGGCGATGCCGAAGGGCAGGGCATGCTCGACGCCCAGCGTGGTGCGTTTCAGGTCGGGCTGGATATGGCCGCGCAGGATCGCGGGCATGAAGCGGACGGCATCGAGGCGGTCGCGGTTGTGCGTCACGCCCTTTTCGGCGCCCGTCCCGCTGTCGAGGTATTCGAAAGCGAAATGCGGCATCCGCGACCGGGCCTTGCGGCGCAGGTCGGAGAGAGCGGGATGGCTGACGTCAAGGTCCATGGCAGGCGCTTTCGCTGGTGTCGGTGGCTGGCGCGGAACAAGGGTCCCATGCGCATCCGGGGGTGTTTCGGGTTCACGGAACGTGTCAACGAACCTTGAGGATGATCTTGCCGATGTGCTCGCCCGCTTCCATGCGGGCATGGGCGGCGGCGGCGTCCGTCAGGGCAAAGGTCCGGTCCATAACGGGGGCGATCTTTCCGGTGTCCAGCAGGGGCCAGACCTCCGCGCGCAGGGCTTCGGCGATGCGCGCCTTGGCCAGGTCGGATTGCGGACGAAGGGTCGACCCCGTGATCGTGAGGCGGCGGACCATCAGTGCGGCGAAGTTCACCGCGACCTTGGGGCCTTGCAGGAAGGCGATCTGCACGAGGCGGCCGTCTGGGGCCAATGCACGCAGATTGCGCGGCAGATAGTCGCCGCCGACCATGTCGAGGATCACATCGGCGCCGCCCGCGCCCGTCAGGCGCTCGACGAAATCCTCCTCGCGGTAGTTGATCGCCTCGGCCCCGAGGGCGGTGCAGGTGGCGACCTTGGCGCGCGACCCGGCGGTGGCGAACACCCGCGCGCCGCGGGCATGGGCAAGCTGGATGGCGGTCGTACCGATGCCCGAGGCGCCGCCGTGCACGAGAAACCGTTCGCCCGCGCGCAAGCGTCCCCGATCGAAGACATTGGTCCAGACGGTGAAGAACGTCTCGCACAGGGCGGCGGCGCGGGCCATGTCCATGCCGCGCGGCAGGCGCAGGGCGTGATCGGCTTGGGTGACGGCGTATTCGGCGTATCCGCCGCCCGGCAGCAGCGCGCAGACCCGATCGCCGACGGC
>JBARXR010000250.1:0-30306 GCA_049647445.1 Jannaschia sp.
ATAGGCCCGGAAATCCCCGAAATACTTCGTGATCGCCGCCGTCAGCGTCGTCTTGCCGTGGTCAACGTGACCAATCGTGCCGATGTTCACATGCGGCTTGTTGCGTTCAAACTTTGCCTTCGCCATGTTGGGCCCCTGACTTGGTGGGGCACCCCCGACGGGCGCCCGGATTCATATCGCGGGCCGTCTAGCGGCCCCGCTGTCCGAGCGCAAGCGTTTCGCCTCACTCCGGCGGCAGGCCGAACCATTCACCGTTTCGCAACATCCATGACTGGACCTTGCCCGCCATGTTGCGGGCCAGCGTCACCATCTGTTCGTCGGCGTCCTTCATCAGGCCGGACCCCAGAAACAAGGTGTCCGCCCCCTCGAATGTGGTGATCTGTTCCGGGCCGCCGATCTTGCGCTGCGGATCGGCTTCCCAGACGTTGGCCGTGACCACGAAGATGGACTTCGGGGTGAGTACGACGGGGATCCCAGGCGGCGCGAGCGCATAGCCGTCGAGCGCCAGGGCGATGACGTACTCCTTGCCGCCGCGATACCGCCCGAAGCGCCGCTGCAATTCAGCGTCCATGACTTCGGTCCATTTCTCGGGCGTGGCGTTGCGCGTCGGCGGGATCTTCTTGATCTTGTCGGCCACGATGACGGTATAGGCGAGCTGGAAATCGCCCATCTCCCGCTGCTCTTCTCCGAGCGGGTCGGGCGTCTCGCAGCCTGACAAGAGTGTCGCGGCGCCTGCAATGGAAAGGCCGGTAAAAGCCCGCCGGTTTAAGGTTCTTGTCATGGCGTTCTCCCGATCTTCCGGCCCGCAATACGCAAGTGTGCGGGTCGGGGCAACTCAGCCACAGATCGCACGCAACGCCACCCATTCCTTCGGTGTCAGCGCGGGAGCACCGAGGACGGGATCACCGACCTCCGTCGCGCGCGCGATACGTGCTGCGAGTTGCGGGTGCGAACTGAAATGCGCCACCAGTCCTTCGGTGTCGCCATATCTGTCGCGCAAACGCTCGAACATCCGGCCCAGGGCAGAGGGTGGCAGCCCGACATCCAGAAGCTGATCGCGCGCGAAGGCATCCGCATCGGTCTCGGCCTTGCGCGAATAGCTGCTCTGGAGCGCGGCGCCGGCCGTGCCGCCAAGGATACCGCCGCCCGTCACATCGCCGATAAGGATCGACAGGACGGCCAGTCCGCTGGCAGCCTGAAGCTGGTGCCGCACCGGATCGTCGTTGACGACATGGCCGAGTTCATGGGCCAGAACGGCGGCGATTTCTTCGGGCCGTTCGGCGGCAAGGATCATTGAGCGGAAGAACGTGATCCGGCCACCCGCGACGGCATAGGCATTCAATATGGGGTTCGTCCGATCGTCGAGTACGCGGACCTGAAGCGGATAGGCAAGATCGACCCCCTGCGAAACGCGCATCGCCAAGGCGTCGAGGGCAGCCTGCCCGGCACTCCCGGAGCATTCGGCAAGAGGGGTCAGGTTGCGCGAAAACATCACCCGCGTCTGCTCATACTGCAGCGCACCCATCGCAACCTCGGCCTCGGTATTCATGAAGCGCGCCAGGACCCCGGCCAGCCCCGGAAGAACAAAAAAGAACAAGGCGGCAAGAAGGACCGCCCCGCCCGTCGCGACCAGAACGGCCCTGCGCCACAGGGATGGCCCTGCGATCGCCACACCGGTTGACGCGTTGAGGCCGTTTATCATTGCGCGGGCCGACAGGTCGTCAACAACGAGGCGGTCCGCCCCACCCGAGGCAAGCCCGTAAGCAACGGCATCGCCGCCTGCCTGATCCGGCAACTGCCGGATCCGGCGGACGGGCCAGCGCACGGCGGCGCCATCAGGCAATTCAAGCAAGAGCACGCGGCCATGGGCACCGTCTTCAAAGCGCATCACAGCACGTTGACGCAGCGCGCGAGCACCATCGAAATAGTCACCGAAATGGAGCGCCGGTCCATCCTGTGGCGGCCGGGCCGCCGGTGCGGACCAGGGCCCCGGAACCGGCGGTGCGTTTGGTCCCGGTTGCCATGCGCTCATATCCCTGACCCCAAATCGAACAGGTTCGCGAAGCCATCGGCGTCGGCCATGTGTTGACGCTCACCGGCGCGCACCGCATTGACCTCGGCCGCACCTTGCACCGTCAGCGTCTCGGCCACGTGTCGGATCAAGGGGAAGGTCACGAAGACGAGTTTCATCGCCCCGCGTCCAAGGAAGAACGTGACGTAGAACAGAAGACCGAGCGCGAAGAGAAGGTAGGGGTTCAAGTCCTCGAAGGACTCCGCCTCGGCGGTCACGGCGGTCGCGACGAGCGTGAACCCCGCGCCGAACGCGACCGCGATTGCCGCCGCCGCCAGAACCGCGCCGACGACCAGCCAGCCCGCGATGTGGATACCGATCACCCGGCCGGTGCTCGGCGTGACCGTTATCCCGGCCGCACCGGCGAATGCCAGGGAGGAGGTCAGCAACCGGAAGGAGGCGACACGCCAATGGACCCAGCCGAAAAATGCCAAGGGGCCGAACAGCAGATAGAGGACGCCATAGGCCCCGCCGCCGCCCTCGACCGTGAGCCACGTGGTGACGGCAAGTCCCCAGATACCTGAAAGCGCGGGCAGGAACGGGGCCACCAAGCGTCGCGCAGGGAATGTGAGCCGAAAATGGTCGTCACCGTAGTAGGCGTTTCGCGCCCGGAATCGCCACATCCTCTGCACACGGACTGGCCAGAGCAGACCCGCCGACAGGATCGAAAGGACCGTCCAGACGATCGTCAGACCGGCATAACGCCATGCCCCCGGCGCCATGGAAAACCCGATGCCGCGCCATCGCGTATGGTTGAGCAGATAGCGCATTCCCCGATACTGGGCGAACCAGTAGACCGGCAGCACCAGCACGAAAGACGCCACCGTGCCGGGCATGGGCGACGCCCAGATGTTGAGCGAGCCAAAGATCAGGATCATGACGACAAGACCGAGGTAGACCGCGACGATGACCGCCGCGATCACGAAACCCATCAGTTTTTCCAGTGGCTGGCCGACATACTCGAACGGCGTGCCGCCGACGCGCAGGGACGACCAGAGCCAGCGCCGCACACGCGTGCGTGCCCAGAAGGAATAGACGCCAAGGGTCAGAACCGTCATGGCCGTGGTGCGCGCAACAAGACCGAACAGCGCGCCCCGCGTCCCGGCGACATCGGCGGCCATCCGGTCGAAGGCAGTTCCGACCTCAGGCAAACCGGTTGTCTCGGGGAAAGCCCCTCGGCGCCATCCGGCCTGCCTGTGCACGCACGCCGACCCATTCGGTGAGGTCAGGTTCATGCCGGGTGCGACCAGCAGGGTCGGCCCAGCGCAAACCACCTGCGATTTCGATCACGGTCACATCCGACAGGCCGCCGTCCTTGAACTTCTGGAGGCGCACACCCTTGCCGCGCGGCATTTCGGGCAATTCCGAAATGGGAAAAACCAGCATCTTGCGGTTGTCACCGATGCAGACGACGTGGTCGCCCTCGGCCGTCACGGGACGCAGGGCCGTTGTCCCGGGCCGGACATTCAGCACCTGCTTGCCGGCGCGCTTGGACGCCAGCATCTCTTCCTCGGGCACGACGAAACCGTCGCCCGCGGTCGATGCCAGCAGCAGCTTGCGACCGGGGCGGTGGATCAGGATATCGACGATCTGCGTCTCGTTCGGGATGTCGACCATCAGGCGCAAAGGCTCGCCCATGCCACGCCCGCCGGGCAACGTGCTGGCCTGCACGGTATAGGCGCGCCCGTCGCTGCCCCATACGATCAGCTTGTCGGTGGTCTCGGCATGGAACAGGAAGGCGGGGCCGTCGCCGTCCTTGAATTTCAGGTCCTTGTCGAGAGCGACATGCCCCGAAAGCGCCCGCACCCACCCCATCGCGGAGCAGACGACGGTGATCGGCTCCCGCTCGATCATCGCCTCTAACGGCACGTCGGCAACTTCCACCGCTTCGGCAAATTCCGACCGCCTGCGACCCGCTTCGGTGGACTTTCCGAACAACTTGCGCACCTCCCGCAACTCGTCCGAAATCGTCTTCCACTGAATGCTGTCGTCTTCCAACAGATCCTGAAGACCCGCCCTTTCCTCCATCAGGGCATCGCGTTCCTTGAGCAGCGCCAGTTCCTCCAGCCGCCGCAACGCCCGCAGGCGCATGTTCAGGATCGCCTCGGCTTGCACCTCGGTCAGGGTTGCCTGTTTCGTCGTCGGAAGCGGCGATACGTAATCGCTTTCGTCCCTGGCCCGCACATGTCCCTCGCCCCAAGGCTCGAACATCAGCGCGTCCTTCGGCGCCTCGTCGTAGCGGATGATGTCGATCACGCGGTCAAGGTTAAGGTAGGCGATGATGAAGCCTTCAAGCACCTCGAGCCGGTGATCGATCTTGTCCATCCGGTGCCTGGACCGACGCAGCAGCACATCCTGGCGGTGGCTCAGGAAGGCCTGCAGCACCTCGCGCAGGGAGCAGACGCGCGGGGTCACGCCGTCGATCAGAACGTTCATGTTGAGCGAGAAGCGCGTCTCCAGCTCCGACATCCGATACAGGGTGCTCATCAGTACGTCGGGGTCGACGTTGCGGGTCTTCGGCTCGAGCACGATGCGGATGTCGTCGGCACTTTCATCCCGGATGTCGCCCAGGATGGGAATTTTCTTGGAGATGACCAGTTCGGCCAGCTTTTCGATCAGCTTGCCCTTCTGGACCTGATACGGGATCTCGGTGACGATGATCTGCCACTGGCCCTTGCCAAGATCCTCGATCTCGTGCCGCGCGCGAACACGGAACGCGCCCCGTCCCGTGCGATAGGTCTCGAGGATGCTCTCCCGGGGCTCCACGATGATGCCGCCGGTCGGAAAGTCGGGGCCGGGCACGTGGTCGATCAGGGTTTCGTCCCGCGCGTTGGGCGATTTGATCAGATGAAGGCAGGCCGCGATCAACTCATCGAGGTTATGGGGCGGGATGTTGGTCGCCATCCCCACCGCGATCCCGGCGGAGCCATTGGCCAGCAGGTTCGGAAAGGCGGCAGGCAGGACGACCGGCTCTTGCAGGGTGCCATCGTAATTGTCCCGAAAATCGACGGCGTTTTCGTCCAGACCGGCCAGCAGAGCCTCTGCGGCGGCGGTCATGCGCGCTTCGGTGTATCGCGCGGCAGCCGGGTTGTCGCCGTCGATGTTGCCGAAGTTTCCCTGCCCGTCCACCAGCGGATAACGGACGTTGAAATCCTGCGCGAGCCGCGCCATCGCATCATAGATCGCAGCGTCGCCGTGCGGATGGTAATTGCCCATCACGTCGCCCGATATCTTGGCCGACTTCCGAAAGCCGCCGTTCGATGCGAGCCGCAATTCCCGCATCGCGTAGAGGATTCGCCGGTGGACCGGTTTCAGCCCGTCGCGGACGTCCGGCAGGGCACGATGCATGATCGTCGACAGGGCATACGTCAGATAGCGGTCACCGATGGCGCGGCTCAGCGGTTCGGAGACAACTTCTTCGGGCGCAGGCGTATCGGTGGGCTCACTCATACCCGATGATGTATTGGACCCGCTTCGGGCACACAAGAACTGCGCGGTAAGCAATGCCGTAAAAGTGTGGTATTGATTGTCTCACGAGCGGTTTCAGGGAACCGGACGCATCGTTTCCGGTTAAAGACTGGTCAGACAAACGAATTTGTGGGACGGCACGGCGACGCAGGGGAGTGTAATGATGCTGAAATTGACGATGACACTCGCAGCGGCGCTTTACGCGGGTTTCGTGATCTGGGGCGCGCCGACCGATGTGGCCGAGAATACGTTCGTCGCCCAACCGGCCGTGATCTCCACAGCGTCCGCAGATTTCGACCGACCGGTCATCCTGCAGACGCAAGAGGATGACGCCGTGGTCACACGGGCCGCCGTGACCTCGACCGAAGTTCCCAGCGCAGCGGCCATTGCCGCCTCGGCCCCGGAGCCCCGGTCTGTCCAGCGGCGCATGATCGGCGAGCCTGTCGTGGTCAGCCTCGTCAGACCGACGAACCCTGCCCCGGGTTCCACGGGCGACGCGGTCCCACGGGAAGGTCTCTTCGTGGTGACGGGAAGCACCGTGAACATGCGGTCCGGTCCATCGACCGGCAACGCGGTGATCGACAGTCTGGTTCAGGGCACCCTGACCGAAGCCCTTGGGGAAGAGGTCGATGGCTGGATCGAGGTACGCGATATCACCACCGGCCTGAGTGGCTTCATGGCGGCGCGGTTCCTCGAACCGAGCTGACCCCCGACCGCAGTTTCTGATCGGATAATTTCGGACAATAAGGCCGTTTGCCTTTGCCGTCGTATCTGCCTATCGACGCCCGAACCTTCCAACAGGGCAACGCGACCATGGCCGACCGAAGCATTCTCATAACGGGGTGTTCCTCCGGCATCGGTCTGGACGCCGCTCGGCACCTGTCACGCCGCGGGTGGTCGGTTTTTGCAGCCTGCCGCAAGGCCGGGGATTGCGCGCGTCTTGAAGCCGAAGGGCTAATTTCTCCGCTGATCGACTACGAGGACACGGACACGATCGCGCCCGCTCTTGCCCGCGTGCTGGAGGCGACCGGCGGGACGCTCACCGCGCTGTTCAACAACGGAGCCTATGCGATCCCCGGTCTGGTAGAGGACCTGCCGACGGCGGCCCTGCGACAGAACTTCGAGGCGAATTTCTTCGGCTGGCACGAGCTTACGCGCCGGGTCATCCCTGTGATGCGGGCACAGGGCCACGGACGGATCGTCCAGAACTCCAGCGTCCTCGGCTTTGCCGCAATGCCTTGGCGCGGGTCCTACAACGCAACCAAGTTCGCGCTGGAAGGTCTGACGGATACCTTGCGGCTGGAGATGCGAGGCACGGACATCCATGTCTCGCTGATCGCGCCGGGGCCGATCACCAGCGCCTTTCGACGCAACGCCCGCGCGCGGTTCGAAGAATGGATCGACTGGCAATCTTCGGTGCGTCGCGCGGATTACGCGGTACAGATTGCGCGCCTCGGGTCGGACGAACCCTCGAAGTTCGAGTTGCCGGCAAGCGCCGTTACGGCCAAGCTGATCCACGCGATCGAAAGCGCGCGGCCCCGTCCGCGCTATTACGTTACGGTGCCGACGTACCTTGGCGGGGCAATGAAGCGCCTGCTGACAACCCGGATGATGGACCGATTTCTCTCGAAAGGCTGATCGATCCTGCTAGGTCGCGGCACCAGACCACCGAAAGGACCCAGAAATGGCTGATGATCCCCTGTTCTACGTCGTGGCGGCAGCCTGCATCGCTGTCGTTGTGATCCTGCTGATCGGTATCGGCGGCTTTGCCAAGGGCGGCGAATTCAACAAAAAGCACGCCAACCGCATCATGCGCTGGCGGATCGGGGCGCAGTTCTTTGCGGTCATCCTGTTGCTCGGGTTCGTCTGGCTCAGGTCGCGGGGCGGCAACTGATGGTGGTCCTGTCGAAGATCTACACCCGCACCGGCGACAAGGGGACCACTGCCCTCGGTGACAACAGCCGTGTGCCGAAGACCTCGCCGCGCGTCGCCGCCTATGGAACCGTCGATGAAGCGAACGCGACGATCGGCATGGCGCGATTGCATGCGACAGGCGAGATGGATGCCCGCCTTGCCATGATCCAGAACGACCTGTTCGATCTGGGCGCCGACCTGTGCCGCCCCAACATGGCTGCCGACGCGCAGGCGGAGTATCCACCGCTCCGGATGGTCCCGGCACAGGTGGACCGGCTCGAGACCGAGATAGACGGAATGAACGCCGCGCTTGAACCGCTCCGGAGTTTCGTGCTGCCGGGCGGAAGCGCGCTGTCCGCGCATCTGCACCTGTGCCGGACCGTCACGCGGCGCGCAGAGCGATTGTGCGTCGAACTCGCCGCATCGGAGGATGTGAACGAAGCGGCGGTGATGTATCTGAACCGCTTGTCGGACTGGTTCTTCGTTGCCTCGCGGATCGCCAACGATGACGGTCGCGCCGATGTTCTTTGGGTGCCGGGCGCGAACCGCGGGTGACGCGAAACAACGTTACGTAAGCGTCAGAACACTGCGTCAGATGGCCCCGCAGAGTCGTTTTCCGTCTGTCGCGGCAAGGGCGCTTCCGATAACACGCCATCAAAGACAAATTTCGGAGGAACACGCCATGAAGGTTCTGGTACCCGTCAAGCGGGTGATCGACTACAACGTGAAGGTCCGGGTCAAAGCCGACGGATCGGGTGTGGACCTCGCAAACGTCAAGATGTCGATGAACCCCTTCGACGAGATCGCCGTCGAGGAGGCGATCCGCCTCAAGGAAGCGGGCAAGGTCGAGGAGGTAATCGCCGTTTCCATCGGGGTGAAGCAGAGCCAGGAAACGCTTCGCACCGCGCTTGCGATGGGGGCCGATCGCGCCATCCTGATCGTGGCGACCGATGACATCCACACCGACATCGAGCCACTCGCCGTGGCCAAGATCCTTAAGGCCGTGATCGACGCCGAAGGACCGGGCCTCGTGCTCGCGGGCAAGCAGGCGATCGACAACGATATGAACGCGACGGGCCAGATGCTGGCGGCGCTGACCGGATGGGCACAGGCGACGTTTGCGTCGGAGCTTTCCATCGACGGCGATACGGCGACGGTGACGCGCGAAGTCGATGGCGGGTTGCAGACCATCAAGGTCAAGATGCCGGCGATCGTGACGGTGGACCTGCGGCTCAACGAACCGCGTTATGCCTCGCTTCCGAACATCATGAAGGCCAAGAAAAAGCCGCTCGAGGAAAAGACGCCCGCCGATTACGGCGTCGATGTCGCGCCGCGCCTGTCGATCTTGAAGACGACGGAGCCCGCGACGCGCAAGGCCGGTGAAATGGTCGCCTCCGTGGACGATCTGGTCGCCAAACTCAAAGAAGCGGGAGCAGTGTAATGGCCGTTCTTCTGATAGCCGAAGTCTCGGGTGGCACGCTGAACGCCGATGCCACCGCCAAGGCCCTGACGGCAGCGAAGGCGATGGGGGACGTGACCGTCCTCTGCGCCTCCGAGGGGTGCCAAGCGGCCGCCGCCGAGGTCGCAAAACTGGACGGCGTAAGCAAGGTGCTCTGCGCCTCGGATCCGTCCTACGGCCACGACCTGGCCGAGCCGCTGGCCGCACTTGTCGTCTCGCTGGCGGGCGATTTCACCCACATCTGCGCGCCGTCGACAGCGTCGAGCAAGAATGTCATCCCGCGCATCGCTGCATTGCTGGACGTCATGGTGATCTCGGAAGTGACCGGCGTCGTCGATGCCGATACATTCGAGCGTCCGATCTATGCCGGCAACGCGATCCAGACCGTCAAGTCCACCGATGCGACCAAGGTCATGACGATCCGTACCGCCACCTTCGACGCCACGGGTCAGGGAGGGTCGGCGCCGGTCGAGGAGATCGCCGCCACCAAGAACCCGGGCCTGTCGGAATGGGTCGAAGACAAGGTCGCCGCATCGGACCGTCCCGAACTGACATCGGCGGGGATCGTGGTTTCGGGCGGACGCGGCGTCGGCTCCGAAGACGACTTCGCCCTGATCGAGAAACTGGCCGACAAGCTGGGCGCCGCCGTTGGCGCCTCCCGTGCCGCCGTCGATTCCGGGTACGCGCCGAACGACTGGCAGGTCGGACAAACCGGCAAGGTCGTCGCACCGGACCTCTACGTGGCGGTCGGCATTTCCGGCGCGATCCAGCACCTTGCCGGCATGAAGGACTCGAAGGTCATCGTGGCGATCAACAAGGACGAAGAAGCTCCGATCTTTCAGGTGGCCGACTATGGCCTGGTCGCAGACCTGTTCACGGCCGTGCCGGAACTGATCGAAAAGCTTTAGGTTCCGCGATCATCCGGCACGTTTTGAAACGCGGTCCCCGGGGGCCGCGTTTTTTCGTGCGTCCCTTGAATTGTCCCACCGACCGATCGACCGGGCAAGCGCGCGCGCCACACGTTCATGCGCCGCGTCGGACATTGATCGCAGCGCGCTTTCACGCTCTGTCAGTGGAAATATCATCTGGTCCAGCTGGTCAATCGACTGGTCCGCACCGATGTCACAATGCACAAGCTTGTCGATATGCGGCTCCAGATCCTGCATCATCGTCTCGGTGATGAACAGAGGCTCCGGCCCAAGCTCTCCACCGGCTGAATTCTCGATCCACAGAATGATCTTCCGGCCGGGAATACGCGACAGAAGCAGGCGCATCCGGCCCAACCAAGCTTGCTGCAACTCCTCCAGGATCATCGCAAACTTGACCGGCGAACACTCCCGCAGGGCGCCCAGAAGATGTCGCGTGAACGCAAAGTCGGTGAAATCGACGTCCTGGAACAGGGTTTCGAGCAGGATCGAGTGGCGCAGGAACCGGTCGTTCCGACGCGGATGCACACTGTAGAAGCGGTTCGATATGTTGGCGGCCCCCATAACCTGCAAGATGACAGTTCCAGCGCCGGAGATGATCGGCATCAGCGCCTCGTCGCGGGCGAACACGTCGATGCCCGCGTTCATCACCCCAAGGTTGAGAACCCGTTGGCCGGTCAGATGCTCGACCCGGCTGGGGAACGGGACCTCGATGTACTTGCCATAGGTCTCCGATCCGCCGATCATCGCGACATAGGGACCGTCCGTCGCTGCGCGCGGACCCCGAAATACGAGACGGGACACGCCGTAGGTGCAGGGCGAATAGTCCATCCCGGTGTGTGGACGCTCAAAGCTCATGGTGTGGGTCCGCAGGTCCGATTCGTGGCAATCCCGGCAAACTGCCTGTCGGGCGTTACCAGACGGTTGACCTGCCCATTCGTCTCGAATTGTCCGTGCCCTCTGGCCTGCCTTGTGCCGCCGGTCCGCGCTGCTATGGTCCACCGACCAGGCAGGAGAACAGGCATGGAGATCGGCAGCATCGGGATCGTCGGGGCGGGTCAGATGGGCAACGGGATTGCCCATGTCTGCGCCTTGGCCGGCTATGACGTGATGCTGACCGACGTAAGCCAGGAGGCTCTCGACAAGGCCCGGGACGTCATAACCCGCAACCTCGACCGGCAGGTCGGTCGCGAGAAGATCACCCAGGATGAGCGCGACGCCGCCCTCGGGCGCATCGTCATGACACCGACGCTGATCGAGACCGCGAAATGCGACCTCATCATCGAAGCCGCGACGGAACGGGAGACCGTCAAGCAAGCCATCTTCGAAGACCTCGGGCCCCATCTGGCCCCGCAGACGATCCTGACATCGAACACGTCATCGATCTCGATCACCCGTCTGGGCAGCCGCACGGACCGGCCGCAGAAATTCATGGGCTTCCATTTCATGAACCCTGTCCCGATCATGCAGTTGGTCGAACTGATCCGCGGCATTGCGACCGACGAGGAAACCTTCGCCGCCTGCAAGGCGGTCGTCGACCGCCTCGGGAAGACCGCCGCGACGGCCGAAGACTTTCCGGCCTTCATGGTGAACCGCATCCTGATGCCGATGATCAACGAGGCGGTGTACACGCTGTACGAAGGGGTCGGAAACATCACCTCGATCGATACGTCCATGAAGCTCGGAGCGAACCATCCGATGGGTCCGCTGGAACTTGCGGACTTTATCGGCCTCGACACCTGTCTTGCGATCATGAACGTGCTGCACGACGGCCTTGCGGATACCAAGTACCGCCCCTGCCCCTTGCTGGTCAAATACGTGGAAGCGGGTTGGCTCGGCCGCAAGACGCGGCGCGGGTTCTACGATTACCGCGGCGAGGGCGATCCGATCCCGTCACGCTGATCGCCGGTCAGCGTTCGCTCACGGAGCCACGCCATGAACTCCGTCGGGTTCTCCGCGCGCGGCTTCCACTCCGTCGCAGCGATCGGATCTCGCACTTCCGGGGCTTGCGGTCGATTGAGCGCGTGCACGACCTCATGGAGCAGTAAACCCTGTCGCAACGTGGCCGAGATCAGGTTGGCGATCTGATAGGCCCGCGAATTGCGCCCGGAGAAGTGGATAGGCACGATGGTCGCCCCGCTCAACCGGATCATCTTGGCGGTAAACGGGTTCCATTCCTTTTCGACGGCGGGACCGAACCAGGTCTCGGACGACGCGACGGATCCGGACGGAAACAGCACGATAACGCCCCCGGCCGACAGATGATCCATCGCCTCGCGCCGCATGTCCAGGTTTTGCTGACGGGCGTCGACCTCGTGCGGGAACGGAACCGGGATCATGAACCGACCGATTTCCGGCACGCCGGTCAGAAGGCTGCGCGTCAGGATCTTGTAGTCGGTGCGCACGCGCCCAATCATCTCGGCGAGGACCATGCCATCGACAAGACCATGCGGATGGTTGGCGACCACAACGACCGGACCCTTTTCGGGGATGAGGGCGATCTGCTCGGGCGGGGTATCGATGCGAATCCCCATGACCCGAAGCGCGTGGGTGAAGAACCCCTGTCCCTCCTCGACCCCCTCCCGCTCGAACCGGCGGATGAGATAGAGCAGGCGTGCCTTTCCCGTCAGCCATTCCATGATGCGGATGACGGCGGCGCGACGCGGGTCGGTAAAGGTCCCGGCATAACTGAGTTTGGTGCGGTCGTATGGCACGTAGTCGGCAGCACCGTCCGGCGTCTCTTCGGCCGGTGAGACGACGGGGCGCTTTGCCGCAGGCGGGCGCCTCAGGAAACTGACATCGCTCACATCGGCTCTCCGAACCTGTTTGCCACCAGGGCCGCGAGCGCATCCATGACGACATCGGCGTCCGGTCCGGACGTCTCCACATCGATGGACGTGCCGCGCGCCGCCACAAGCATCAACAGACCCATGATCGAGTCTCCGCCTGCCTGTTGTCCGTCGCGCCGCACGGTGACGCGCGCGTCGAACATCTCGACACATTCGACGAATTTCGCGGAAGCCCGCGCATGGAGACCCTTTTCGTTCACGATATCCAGCTTGCGCTGAGCCATATTCCCGGAGCCTCCACCGTGCCTGAGCGCCCGTCCAGGACGCCCTTCGTCCCCCGTATCAGACGACCGGACCCTGTGCGACATCCATGTACCGCATTCCGGCGGCCTTGGCCAAGGCCACTGCCTCGGCCACGGGCTTGGCGCGGCTGCGGGCAAGCTTGATCAGCGCGGGCAGATTGGCACCGTAGAAGATGACCCGATCTTCGGGGGCACAGGCATTCATCGAAAGATTGGACGGCGAACCACCGAAGATGTCCGTCACGACCACCACCCCGTTTCCGACATCCACGGCATCGGCAGCAGCGCAGATTTCGCGTTCCTTCTGGGCACGGTCGCACGCGGGGTTTACCTGGATCGCCCGCACACCTTCCTGCGGGCCGATCACATGTTCGACCGCCTTGCGATATTCGTCAGCAAGCCCACCATGGGCGACGATTACGATGCCGATCACGCGGCGCTTCCCCCGTCAGCCCTGTCCCCGGGCCCTTCGGTCACACCGGACAAGGCCGCAGATGCGCCACTCCGATCCAATTCCCTGTGACGTTTAGATACCTGCCATCCAGCCTCCGCAAGGGTGTCCGCAAGCATTTCCGTCACGGCAACCGACCTGTGCCGCCCACCGGTGCATCCGAGACCGATCGACAGATGTGCGCGCCCCTCCTCCCGATATGCCGGAAGGGTGGACAGGAGGAGATCGGTCATCCGGGTGAAGAAAGCTTCGAAACATGGATCGGCGGTGATGTGGTCGCGAACGTCCTTGTCACGCCCCGTGCCGCCGCGCAGGGAGGGCACCCAATGTGGATTGGCCAGAAAGCGCAGGTCGAAAACGATGTCGAGGCCACGCGGCAGGCCGCGCTTGTAGCTGAAGGATTGGACCGACAGTGCCAGCCCGCGGGCGCCACCGATCCAGCGTAGCACTTCGTCGCGCAGGTCATGGACGGTCAGGGCCGTCGTATCGATGACCACATCGGCCTGTTCCGCGATGTCCGATACCAGCGCAAGTTCCCGCGCGACGCCGATGGCCGCATCCTCTTGCGGGGCGAGGGGGTGGCGGCGGCGTGTTTCGGAAAATCGCGCGATAAGAACGTCCGCCGAACAATCCAGATACAGCATCCGGACCGACACGTCAGGGTCCGCCCGCAGCGAGGCAAGACGGGTCAGCAGGCTG
This sequence comes from Jannaschia sp., assembly GCA_049647445.1. Lineage (GTDB taxonomy): Bacteria > Pseudomonadota > Alphaproteobacteria > Rhodobacterales > Rhodobacteraceae > Jannaschia. The sequence continues at coordinate 14,080 of JBARXR010000250.1, forward strand.
TCGACGCTGAAATCACGGTTGCGCACGTCTATTCCCAAGGCAAGCGGTTGAGGTTTCGGAGGCGCGCTCGCCAACAGTCGGGTGACCATCGACAGCGGCAGGTTATCGATCACTTCGTAGCCCGCATCTTCCAGCACACGGATCGCGGTTGTTCTCCCAGCGCCGGAGGGGCCGGTGACAAGCAGAACTTCGACAGGTCGTGACGGATCATGCATTGCGCGGTGCTCTGGTCTCCGGGCGCGGTCCTTTGATCTTGGCGTCCGACATAGGCGGTCAATCCGGTTTTTCTATGGCCCGCGGCGCCGCGCTCACTGAATGGTGTTCCCCGACGGGTCGCCTCGCAAGCCAGATGCCGAGCTTGGCCGCAAGATCGAAACGATAGGGGTGTTGCATCAGCGGAACCTCGATCCCGAGAATGTCGAGCGTGCCAGGGTCAGGCATCCGCGCGGCGGACGTCCCCAAAATGAGCGCGGCGTGAAGGACGACCGGGCCCGAGATGGACATCGGGGCAAGCCCGATACCGCGCAATTCCAGAAGGCACGGGCCATCTTTCGGGAGCGCAAGCATCAGTGTCGGCCCTTCACGGGTGACGATGACCAAATCGTCCGCAACAAGGCCCGCCCCGTCGCGGATCAGTTGCGCGGCAAGTCCGCTTTTGCCCGAGCCGCTCGGGCCGAGGATCAGGAGGCCCCGCCCCGCCATTTCGACCGCCGTGGCATGGATCGAGACACGTCCCGGTGCGAAAGGGTTGAAAGCGGGGAGGCTAGGCGGGCCCTCGACCACGGCGCGTCCCCTCAGACGGGCAGACCGACCACGAAGCGTGCGCCAAGCGGTTCGGACGTGATGTCCATATCGGTAGGTCGGATGTTTTCGGCCCAGATCACACCGCCATGGGCCTCCACGATCTGTTTGGATATCGCCAGACCGAGACCGGAATGGTTGCCGAACTGCTTGACCGGACGCTCGGAATAGAACCGGTTGAAGACCTTCGTGAGGGCGGCCTCCGGAATGCCCGGCCCGGTATCCTCAACGACGACAAGGACGCGGTTGTCGCGTCGGCGCAGCCAGACACGTACGGCATCGCCTTCTTCGCAAAAAGACAGCGCATTGGTGATGAGGTTGACGAAAACCTGCGCCAGACGGGCCTCCAGCCCCATGATGATGATGGGCTCTTTCGGCAGGTCCGTGATGAAATCGATATCGTCCAACTCTGCCTCCTGACCATGGTAGGCGGTCAGATTGGTGATCATCTTGACCAGATCGAACGGCTCTTCCTCTTCCTTCACCAACTCGCTGTCGAGACGGGAGGCGTTGGAAATGTCCGAAACCAGGCGGTCAAGGCGGCGCACGTCGTGTTCGATCACCTCAAGCAGGCGATTGCGCTGATCGTCGTTCTTGGCCAACCGCATGGTCCCGACCGCGGAACGCAGGGAGGCCAGCGGGTTCTTGATCTCATGCGCCACGTCGGCGGCGAACTGTTCGTTCGAGTCGATGCGGTCATAGAGCGCCGCGACCATGCCCCGAAGCGCGCCGGACAACCGTCCGATCTCATCGGGACGGGCGGTCAGGTCCGGGATCCGGACCCGTTGCGGCGACATTTTGCGCGCGTGTTTGTCCCGGCCGAGTTCGGCGGCAGCGGACAGATCGGCAAGCGGATTGGCGATCGTGGAGGCCAGCACCAGGCTCAGCCCGATCGAGACCATCAAGGCGATCACGAACATCTTCAGAAGTTGCTCGCGGGCGGCGCGCACCAGCGCGTCGATTTCCCCCGCGCGGGTCGTGACCGCGATGCTGCCCATCGACGTGTCACCGGCGGAAATCGGCGTCACGACGGTATAGAGCTTGCCCGCCTCTCCGAGATAGCCACGGATTTGCGTCTCTGCCGGAGCGGACGTCGAGACGAGGTCCCTTGCGACGTCGAGCGGATCGGGCGCCTCGCCGACATCGCGGGCGAAGAGTGCGGAGGCCGCTTCCCACATCGCATTCAGGATGCTGGTGATTATCGTGGCCTGTTGCGCCTGCACGTTCAGGCCGCGCACGGGTTCTACCTTGCTGGCTCCGATCGCCTGGGCGATGAGGTTGCCCGACGTATCGAAGACATGCACCTCGACCCCCTGCGGCAAGTCGATCCCTTCGAGCAAGGCAGGAACGTCGATTCCGTCGCCGCTTGCGAAACTGACGGGTGCCGCCGCAGGCAGCGACGCTTCGATGACATCTGCCACAAGGCGGGCTTCCGTCACGAGCCCCTGTTCGCGCTGGACGACAAGACTGTCGTGCGACGGATTGAGGAACAGGACCCCCACGACGAGCAACAGGATCGCCAGCAGGTTGAACAGGATGATCTTGCGGGCAAGCGGCGACCTGTCGAGGGAAAACAACCCCCGACGCTCTCGCGCGCTGGCCAGCTCGGCTTCGGTGCCCTCGGGACGATCCCAATCCTCGCCCAGAACGACTTCACCGTCGGCGCGTGTCTTGCCGCGTCCGCGCCTGGGCTGGTCGGGCAGGACATCCATATCGGTTATCGAAGCCATATGGCCCGCTTATTCCTCGTTGTACCGGTAACCGATCCCGTACAGGGTCTCGATAGCCGAAAACTCGGCGTCCGCAGAGCGCATCTTCTTGCGCAAGCGCTTGATATGACTGTCGATCGTGCGATCATCGACATAGACCTGATCGTCATAGGCCACGTCCATGAGCTGGTCGCGCGACTTCACGAAACCGGGCCGCTGCGCAAGGGCCTGCAGCAACAGGAACTCGGTCACCGTCAGGGTCACGTCGCGGCCCTTCCATTTCACCGCGTGGCGCAGCGGGTCCATCGACAACTCGCCACGCTGCATGACCTGCGTGTCCTCGGGCGTGTCGGTCTCATCGGAAGCGATGGCCTCCTGCCGGCGCAGGATCGCGCGGATCCGCTCGACAAGAAGACGCTGGCTGAAGGGTTTGCGAACATAGTCGTCGGCCCCCATCCGCAAACCCAGAACCTCGTCGATCTCATCGTCCTTGGACGTGAGGAAAATCACCGGCACAGAGGATTTCTGTCGCAGGCGTTGCAGAAGGTCCATGCCGTCCATGCGCGGCATCTTGATGTCGAAGACGCCAAGATCGGGCATCTGACGACTGAAGGCGTCAAGCGCCGACTGACCATCGTTGTAGGTTTCGACCTCGAAGCCTTCGGCTTCGAGAGTCATGGAAACGGACGTCAGGATGTTCCTGTCGTCGTCGACGAGCGCGATCCGCGACATATCAATGTCCTCGTAGTTGCCTGTTTACTGCCGTCTTTTTTTCCAACTCTCCGAAAATTGGCGTCAGAATCAACCTTAATCGCGAATCGAGTGATTCGCTCCGGCGACTGTGGCTCTCCTGCCATTAAGGCGCGGTTAAGCGACGGAGGCCGTTTTTCGCCGCAACCGTTGCCTCGGAACGGCATGATTGCGCAAACAGATTGCCATGGTTGCGCTAACGACACCTGCCATCCACCGCGCAATGATGTTACCATCGAATCCTTGGCAGCGAACTTTGCGGTCTTGCGATTTTCAAATCGAATTTTTCCAGACAGGAGTCGACCATGACCCATCCCCGTGTGAACCCCGAGCAGACGCTCGACGCCCAAGGCATCACCGGACTGGGCCGCGTCTATTACAACCTGCTGGAGCCGGCGATCATCCAGGAAGCGCTTGCCCGCGATGAGGGAACGCTCGGACTGGGCGGATCCTTCCTGGTCACGACGGGAAAGTTCACCGGCCGGTCGCCACAGGACAAGCACATCGTTCGGTCGGCCGCGACGGAAGACACGATCTGGTGGGACAACACGGCCCCGATGACACCGGCGGCCTATGACGCGCTGAAGGTCGATATGCTGGCGCACATGAAAGGTCGCGACTATTTCGTGCAGGACCTGTTCGGCGGCGCCGATCCCGCGCACCGCCTCGACGTGCGGATCGTAACCGAACTGGCTTGGCATTCGCTGTTTATTCGCCACATGCTACGCCGCCCGGACCCGCATGAGCTGGCGACGTTCGTGCCGGAATACACCATCATCAACTGCCCGTCGTTCAAGGCCGACCCGCAAAAGCATGGCTGCCGTTCCGACGTGGTCATCGCACTGAATATCGAGGCCCGGGAAATCCTGATCGCGGGCACGGAATACGCCGGCGAGAACAAGAAATCCGTGTTCACGCTCCTGAATTATTTCCTGCCGGAAAAAGGCGTGATGCCGATGCACTGCTCGGCGAACCACGCGTTGGGCAAACCCACCGATGCGGCGGTGTTCTTCGGGCTGTCCGGTACGGGCAAGACGACGCTATCGGCCGATCCCGGCCGGACGCTGATCGGCGACGACGAGCATGGCTGGTCCGATCGCGGGATATTCAACTTCGAAGGCGGTTGCTATGCCAAGACGATCAACCTGAGCCGCGAGGCCGAACCGGAAATCTTCGACACAACGACGCGGTTTGCTACCGTGATCGAAAACATGGTTTTCGATCCAGAGACGCTGGAGCTCGACTTCGAGGATGACAGCATCACGGCGAACATGCGGTGTGCCTATCCGCTGGAATACATCTCGAACGCCTCGCACACGGCTCTGGGGGGACACCCGAAAAACATCGTTATGCTGACGTGCGACGCGTTTGGCGTTTTGCCCCCGATCGCGCGGCTGACGCCCGCTCAGGCGATGTATCATTTCCTGTCGGGCTTCACCGCCAAGGTCGCGGGAACCGAGCGGGGCGTGACCGAGCCGCAGCCCACGTTCTCGACATGCTTCGGCGCTCCTTTCATGCCGCGTCGCCCTGAAATCTATGGCAAGCTACTGCAGAAGAAGATCGCGCAATACGGCTCCGACTGCTGGATCGTCAACACCGGCTGGACCGGCGGCGCCCACGGCACCGGCTCGCGGATGCCGATTAAGGCGACCCGCGCCCTGCTGACGGCTGCACTGAACGGGTCGTTGGCCAACGGCCAGTTCCGCCGTGATGCGAACTTCGGGTTCGACGTTCCCGTTTCCTGCGACGGCGTTGCGGACATCCTGCTCGACCCGCGCCGGACATGGGCGGACAAGGACGCATACGACGCACAGGCCAAAAAGCTTGTGGACATGTTCTCGAACAACTTTGCACAATACGTCGATCACATCGACGAGGACGTGCGGGCATGTGCCATAGGCTAACGGTTTTGACGATATGCCTCGCCTTGATGGGCGGGGCATCGCAGGCGCAGGTGCGGCTGGTGGAAGCCGGGATCATCTGCCCGCGCATTTCGTCCGGCACGATGATCGAGGCGCCGGGAACCGAGGCCGGTTTCATCCGGCAGATCGAACAGGGTCTGGAGTTCGATCTTGCGGACCGGATCGTGCCCACGATGGACAATCTGAGTTTCGGGTTCCGTACCGCCCTGAAGGAGGGGACAGAGGCGCAAGACGTGACTGTCGTCGTTACCCATCCACCCATGGGGCCGCGTCGCGTCGAGCGCGAGGAATGGCGCGACACGATCTATCCGGGCGTGACCAACATGAACGTCTTCACGTTCGAGCATGACTACGAGAAAGTGGAAGGCGGCTGGACCTTCGGGATCGAGATCGACGGTCAGGCCGTGGTTACGGTGGCGTTCGAGGTCACTCGCGACGCGGCGCGCGGCCCGGTTGAACAGGCCTGTTTCCAGTTCATGTCCTGACGCTCAACCCATAATGCCCTTGCGCAGCAGGTTCAGTCCGGCAAGCACCAGGACGACAAGGGTGATCTTCTTGAAGAGCGCCTGATCCATCCGGTCCTGCAGCTGGAAGCCAATGCCCATACCGATCAGAGCGGCCGGCAACAGCGCTGTCGAAAACCAGATCGTGTCTTGGTTCAGGATACCGGACCGCAGATGGGCCAGAACAAGCATCACCGACCCGGTGCCATAGATCACCCCTTGCACCACCATCTGGCGGGACTTCGGCGTATCGATCGCGAGGAGATACAGGACCGTCGTCGGTCCCCATGTCCCGGCCAAGCCACCAAGGATGCCCGAGATCAGGCCGATCCCCCATTCCGCCGCGATCCGCCGGTGCGGCGGGATGCTGATCCGGACCCCGAGAAGCTGGATCAGCGACAGTCCGACGACCGGAATGCCGAGGATGAAATAGAAGGTCTGCGGCGGAATGAGCGAGACGACCTGAGCCGCGGCGAAGATCGCGACGGCAACGATCAGCAAATAGCGCCAGTGCAGGATCGACGCGGCGCGGGCCTCCGTCCAGCCATAGCGCGTGATCTGCCAGCCGTTGGTCGCCAGGACCGAAACGAGGATCCCCGCGAGCGCGATCTTGGGATCCAGAAAGCTGCTGAGACCCGAGAGCATGATAAGGGGCAACGCGAAGCCGATCGCCCCCTTCACCATGCCGGCAAGCAGCGCGATGGCCAGGGCGAGGGCCCATGCGGAGGGGACGAGAATTTCCATCGGTTCGTGCGTATCCCGTCGCCGCGACGGCGACCAGCAAAACCGGAAAAGTCAGAATATTCCCTTGCCGGGGGATATTCGTGGAATTAAGTTACGCTGCGACTGCACAATGAACATTTGCCGCGACAGGAGCTTCCGAATGCCCCACGATGGACAGGCCATGCCCGCCACGGACGCCAAAGACGGGGCAATTATCCCTGATATTCTGATACTTACAGCGCAGTCAGCGACTGCGGTCGATGGCCTTCTGGACAGGGCGCGGGCCAGCGTCGCGGATCGGGTGACGGTCTCGGGTCGTATCGACGCCGGTCTTTTGGAAGCCGAACAGGTCGCGGCGCACGGTCTGGCCTGGCTCGCGACCTATGCTCAGGCCCTTCGGCAGATGCAGAATTGGGCAGAGCGTCTGACCAAGCAAGGAAAGTTCGGTGAGATCGAAACGCTGATCCACCAGATCGCCTTCGGCGAATACCTCGGCCAGATCGCGGGCGGCATCCCGATGAGCCAGACTGAAATCCTGCGTCCGCAGGACATGGGGCTGACCCATGACGATCAACGCGACCTGATGATCCCGGCCGTAACCACCCTGTGCGACCAAGGCAATTCGCAAGCCGCGCGCACGCGTCTTGTGGCCCTGATGCGGGATCAGACAGCGAAGGCGACCGTTGGGGCGACCGGTCTGGACGAAGACCTCGAGATGATCCGCGACCAGTTCCGGCGCTGGACAACCGACAAGATCACGCCGTTCGCGCACGAATGGCACCTCAAGGACGCGTTGATCCCGATGGATGTCATTGAAGAAATGGCCGAAATGGGCGTCTTCGGTCTGACGATCCCGGAGGAATTCGGCGGCCTCGGCATGCCGAAGGCGGCGATGTGCGTCGTCTCGGAGGAGTTGTCGCGCGGCTATATCGGCGTCGGAAGCCTCGGCACGCGGTCCGAGATCGCGGCGGAACTGATCCTCTGCGGCGGGACCGACGCGCAGAAGGAAAAGTGGCTTCCGGGGCTGGCGTCGGGGGACATCCTGCCGACGGCGGTCTTCACGGAGCCGAACACCGGATCGGATCTTGGCGCGCTGCGGACACGGGGTGCGAAGAACGACGCCGGCGACTGGATCCTGAACGGCAACAAGACATGGATCACCCATGCGGCGCGCACCCATGTGATGACCGTTCTGGCACGGACGGTTTCGAATACCAGCGATTACAGGGGCTTGTCGATGTTTCTGGCGGAGAAGACGCCCGGCACCGACGAGGCTCCATGGCAGGATCCGGGCATTTCGGGGGGTGAGATCGAGGTGCTCGGCTATCGCGGAATGAAGGAATATACCGTCAATTTCGACGATTTCGCCGTCAAGGACGAGAACCTTTTGGGCGGAGTCGAGGGCCAAGGTTTCAAACAACTGATGCAGACCTTCGAGAGTGCCCGCATCCAGACAGCCGCGCGCGCGATCGGCGTTGCCCAATCGGCGCTGGATGTCGGCCTTGCCTATGCCGAAACCCGCAACCAGTTCGGCAAGGCGCTGATCGAATTTCCCCGCGTTGCCAACAAGTTGGCGATGATGGCAGTGGAAATAATGGTGGCACGGCAGTTGACGTATTTCTCGGCTGACGAAAAGGATAACGATCGCCGCTGCGATGTCGAAGCGGGGATGGCCAAGCTTCTGGGTGCGCGGGTGGCCTGGGCTTCCGCTGACAATGCGTTGCAAATCCACGGCGGAAACGGGTTCGCGCTGGAATACCCGATAAGCCGGATCCTGTGCGATGCGCGCATCCTGAACATTTTTGAGGGTGCTGCGGAAATTCAGGCGCAGGTGATCGCGCGGCGCCTGCTCGGTTAGAATATTCCCGGGGCGTTCGGCACGTCCGATCCATGGGTGATTTACGGGTGATCTGTGGGTGATCTGGGGCGGATCTGCCTCGATGCCGCAGTGCGGCGCATCAATCGTTCGCCTGTGCCGCCCTTGCGGGACGGTGCGGACGGTCCTTACATGCTGGGTGCCACGCCTCGAGGAGGACGCGCATGCATGTACTGCTGACCGGAATAACCGGGTTCATCGCCCACCGGATTGCCTCGGACCTGCTGGACGCCGGACACCACGTCCGCGGCTCTCTTCGGTCGCTGTCGCGGGCCGACAGCGTGCGCTCCGTCATGCCGCTGAGCGCGCGGGAGCGTCTGGAGTTCGTCGAACTCGACCTGCTGGAAGACGATGGCTGGGAGGCAGCGACGCAGGGAATGGATGCGGTGATCCACACGGCCTCGCCCTTTCCGATGGCGCAGGCGGTCGACGACGCCGAGACACTGATCCGGCCCGCGGTCGATGGAACGCTGCGCGCGCTGAAGGCGGCGCGGGCCAATGGCGTCGAGCGCGTGATCCTGACCTCCTCCTCCACGGCGATCATGAATGGCCCGCGCCCCGAGGGACGCGACCGCGACGAGCGGGACTGGTCGACCGAGGATCATCCCAACGCCAACGCCTATGTCCGCTCCAAGACCGAAGCGGAGCGGGCGGCATGGGCCTTTGCTGGCGAGCACGGGATGAACCTGACGACGATCTGTCCCGGTTTCGTGCTGGGTCCGCCCCTCGGGTCGGAACGGAACACGTCGTTGCGCGTGATCGATCGTCTGCTGTCCGGCAAGGATCCGATGATCCCGCCCATAGCCTTCGAAACCGTCGATGTGCGGGACGTCTCCCGGGCACATCTGGCCGCGCTGGCGGATCCCGCGACAACGGGCGAACGGTTCGCCGTTTCCGCCGGGACGGTGACGATGGCGGAGATGGCGCAAGTCGTCCGGCAGGAGATGCCGACTGCAAAGATCGCCAAGCGCGTGGCGCCCCCCCTGCTGATCAAGGCGCTGGCGCTGTTCGATCCGGCGCTGAAGGGCATCGTGCCGATCCTGGGGCGCAACGAGCGGTTGAACGGGGACAAGGCACGACGGGTGCTGGGGATCGATTACATTCCGGTCGAGGAGGCGGTTCGCGCCTCTGTCAGGGCATTGACGACCTGAGGCGCCCGTCAGGCAAGTTCACGGCGCAGGGCGGCGATCAGCCGGTCGCGGGCCGGGGGCACCGGCCGGTCGCCCAATGTTGGGGCGAGCCGGTTGATCAGGAAATGACCCGTCAGATCGAGGGCCTGGACGACGTCTTCGAGGGTTGCGGGCCCGCCGATCAGCATCCCGGGGAGCGGCAAGAGGCGATCGGCCCACTCCCCTGCCCCGGCACGGCTGACGGCACGGCCACTGCGGGGCGAGACGAAGGCCAGGTCGTTGGCCTCGCCGCCCGCCGCGCAAGCCGTGAGATCGAGCGGCAAGCCCGCCTCCGTCAGGAGGGCCATTTCCCAGTGGACGTAATCCGCGAGCCAACCCTGCCCATCGGCGAGGGCGTCGCACAGACCTTCCGTGCGGGCCTGAAAGTCAGGAAGCGCATCGCGTTCGGGCAGCACGAACGAGGCCAGCGCGCAGGCGGAGGTCAGCGCGGAGAGGCGCAGGGGATCCGCGAGGACGGCACCGGCCCTGCTGCGAAGCGGCTCGACGGTGAAGGTTCCGAGGTGGCTTTCGAGACGGGCCTGCCACGACACCTCGACGTCGTTTCCGGGCTGGAGCGTCGGAGCCTTCCTCCGCGACCGGCCACCGTGGACAACGCCGAGGTGGCGACCGTGTTGCTGGGTGAATACCTCGAGGATCGCTGCGGTTTCACCGTGCGGGCGCGCGGCCAGAACGATCCCCCGGTCGCGCCACGCGATCACGACAGACCATCCGCGTCCAGAAGATGGCGGCCCGCGCGGTCCTCGACCTCCAGCACCCAGATGTCTGGATCGAACGAGGCCTGCCGCGCGAGGGCCGCGTCGCAGTCCCGCTCCGGTCCTTCGGCCAGCGTGACCCAGACGCGGTCGCCTGACGTGAGGTCGAAGCTGCGCTGAAAGACCCGGGCCATGCCGTCGAGGGTGTTGAGCTTGACGAGGACCGCGCCGCCGGTGTCGTCGCCGTGCCGGACGACCATGCAGGGGATGCCGTGCTGATCGAGCCGCTTGCGATAGGCGGCGACCCAGAAGGAGGCGGCAAGGCGGGTCATCGGGCGACGGGATGGGGGCCAGCCCCCAGACCCCCGAGGTATTTCCCGCCAGAGGAAGGCAGGCGCAGGCGCGTCAAGGTCAATGCGGCCCGCCGTGAATCACAGGTCCCCAAATACGCATTGCGCGCCGGTCGGGTCGGGCGCGCGGCCGAGGTGTGGGGCCGCACGGTCATTCAGTCGCCGCTGTCGCGGAAGTCGAGGCCGATGGCGTCGAAACGCTCGGCCTCGTCCAGCCATCCGGGCCGGACCTTGACCTGCAGGAACAGGTGAACGCGGTGGCCGAGGAAGGCTTCGAGCTCCTGCCGCGCGGCTTGGCCGACGGCCTTCGTGGTCTCGCCCTTCTTGCCGAGGACGATGCCCTTGTGGCCGTCCCGGATGACATAGATCACCTGGTCGATGCGGGCCGAGCCGTCGGGGCGGTCCTCCCAGTTTTCGGTCTCGACGGTCAGCTGGTAGGGCAGTTCCTGATGCAGGCGCAGCGTCAGCTTTTCGCGCGTGATCTCGGCGGCGATGGAGCGCAGCGGTGCGTCCGCGATCTGGTCTTCGGGGTAGAGCCAGGGGCCGTCCGGGACCCGGGCGGCGAGATCGGCGCGCAAGGCATCGACGCCGTGGCCCTTCTCGGCGGAAATCATGAAGGTCGCGGCGAAGGGATACCGCTCGTTCAACGTCTGCGTCATGGCCAGCAGCGTGTCGGCCTGCACGCGGTCGATCTTGTTGATCGCGAGCAGAACCGGCTGCGCGCCCTTGCGGTCGTCGAGACCCTTCAGGATCGCTTCCACGCCATCGGTGAGGCCACGGGTCGCCTCGATCAGCAGGACCACGACATCGGCATCCGAAGCGCCGGTCCAGGCGGCGGCGACCATGGCGCGGTCCAGCCGGCGCTTGGGCTTGAACAGGCCGGGCGTGTCGACGAAGACAAGCTGCGACGCGCCTTCGACGGCGATGCCGCGGATCCGCGCCCGGGTGGTCTGGACCTTGTGTGTGACGATGGAGACCTTCGCCCCGACCATGCGGTTCAGCAGCGTCGACTTGCCGGCGTTCGGCTCTCCGATGAGGGCGACGAAGCCCGCACGGGTCGATTGGTCACTCATGGCTTACCCTTCTGAGAAGTGCCCGTGCCGCCGCCTGTTCCGCGGCACGCTTGGCGGTCGCCTCGCCGGTGGCGGAGCGACCATCGGGCAGACGGGCCTCGATCCGGAAGACCGGAGCGTGGTCGGGCCCGGACCGGTCGAGAACGTCATAGCTGGGCGGCACCATCGCGCGGGCCTGTGCCCATTCCTGGAGGGCGGTCTTGGGGTCGCGGGCGTCGTCTTCGACTTGCTCGAGCCGCGGGCCCCAGAGACGCAGGATCATGTCGCGCGCGGCATCGAGGCCGCTATCGAGGTAGACCGCGGCGATCAGTGCCTCCATCCCGTCCCCGAGCAGGGCCAGCTTGCGACGCCCTCCGGTGATCTGTTCGGATTTTCCCAGTTTGAGAACCGCGCCGAGGTCGATCTGGCGCGCGACGTCGGCGCAGGTTTCCTTGCGGACGAGCGCGTTGAAGCGCGGGGCAAGTTGTCCTTCGCGCGCAGCCGTATCGGTCTGCATCAGGGCCTCGGCCATCACGAGGCCGAGGATGCGGTCGCCCAGAAACTCGAGCCGCTGGTTGTCGGGGCGCGAGGGCGCGGCCAGCGAACTGTGCGTCATCGCCTGCACCAGCAAGTCGGGCTGCGTGAATGCGTGGCCGATGCGATCCTGGAAGGCCGCGAGGTCGCGGGACAGCTTCATGGCCGCCCGCGCGGGGTCAGTTGGGGTAAAACCGGGACCAGCCGAAACATGCGCGGGCTCGCGACACCGGGGACGGGATGGGCCGGCCCGGATGCACGGTCGAAGCGGGGACCGCCCGGCGTGACGGAATCCCGGACCGGCGGCGTCACACGATCTCCTCGAAAAAGCGGTCGAGACGCCAGGTCCAGAAGAACAGCATCCGGGAGCCTGCGGAAGAGAAGATCACGCGGTCCGCGCGACCGATCAGGTTCTCGTAGGGCACGAAGCCGACACCGCCGATCGAGCGGGGAACGCGGCTGTCGGATGAATTGTCACGGTTGTCGCCCATGAAAAAATACTGGCCATCGGGGACCGTGTAGACGGGCGTGGTGTCGGTGCGGAAGTCGCCGATGTTCAGGATGGAATGCGACACCCCGTTCGGCAGCGTCTCGATCGCCCGCTCCTTGATGCAATCGCCGCCCATGCCGACCTCTATCATGCAGCGCGGCCGGATCTGTTGCGGACCCTGCGGGGCCATGACCTCGATGAAGGGCTCGGTCGGCTCAAGCGGGAGTTCTTCGCCGTTGATCCACAGACGCCCGGCGCGCATCTGCACGGTATCGCCCGGAAGGCCGATCAGGCGCTTGATGAAATCATCGCTCGTGACCGGGTGGCGAAAGACGATGACGTCCCCGCGCTCCGGTTCGGATCCGAGAATACGGCCCGAGAAGGGGCAGATCGAGAAAGGGCAGGAATGGCGCGAATAGCCGTAGGCCATCTTGTTGACGAACAGGAAATCGCCGATCAGGAGCGTGTCCTTCATCGAGCCCGAGGGAATCCAGAACGGTTGAAAGAAGAGGGTGCGGAACACGCCCGCGATCACCAAGGCCCAGAACACCGTCTTGACGGTTTCCCAGGGACCTTCCTTCTTTTCGACGCTCGTGACCATGGCTGCTCGCCCTTTCGGTATTTTGCATTGCACTGCCCCCTGCCCCTGCGCCTGTCAACAGGGTGAGGGGCGTCATCAGACGGTGTGTCGCGGATCAGGGCGCCGGACGCGCCTCGATCACGACGAAGGCCTGTGCCCACGGATGATCGTCGGTCAGCGAAACATGGATGATCGCCGCGTGCCCTGCCGGTGTCATCCCGGCCAGACGCTCCGCCGCCCAGCCCGTGACCGTCATGATGGGCTGGCCGGTATGAAGGTTGGTGACGGCCATGTCCTTCCACGCGATGCCCATGCGCAGACCGGTGCCGAGCGCCTTGGAGCAGGCCTCCTTGGCGGCCCAGCGCTTGGCATAGGTTCCGGCGACATCCTTTCGGTTTTCGGCCTTGTGCTGTTCGCGATCGGTGAAGACCCGGTTGCGAAAGCGGTCGCCGAAGCGGTCGAGAACGCCTTGGATCCGCTCGATGTTGGCAAGGTCGGTGCCGATGCCGAGGATCACCGCGTCACCCCCTGCCGGATCAGTTCCGCCCCCGCGAGGCCAAAGAGCGCGGCCGCCGTGGTCTCGATGCCGCGGCGCGCGCGGGCATAGAACCGGCGCGGGCCGCCACGCGACATCAGGAGCGCCCAGAAAAGATAGTTCGCAAGGCCGATCATCGCGCAGGCCCCGGTCGCGAGGATGACGAAGGCGACATCCGTGCCGCCATCGAGGCCCATCGAGAGGGCTGCGAGCCAGGCGAGGACCGCCTTGGGATTCGACAGGTTCAGGAGCAGGCCGGCCCGGAACGGATCACGGTGGGCGACGGGCAGATCCGTCGCACGCCCCGCCGACCGAAGGCCCGACCACGCGAGCCAGATCAGATAGGCCCCGCCCAGGACGCGCATCGCCGTCATCGCGGTTTCGGAAGCGGCAAGGACAGCGCCGAGACCGAGGGCCGCGGCCGCGCCCCAGACCGCAAGTCCGGTCGCCAGTCCGACGGCCATGCGGATGGCGGCGCGCTGACCCTGCCCAAGTGCCAGAAGCGACACGGCGAGGTTTGCCGGACCCGGCGCGACGGTGACCAGCGCGAAGGCGGCAAGGATGGCGATCATGGAACCGTCACCTCGCCCGTGACACGGTTGACACTGAAGGTGATCACCAGCGCCTCTCCGTCCGCCGAAAGGCCGGGGACGGTGACCGTCAGGCCGCGTACGGAGTCATAGGCAGCGATGGCCCGTTCCAGCGAGATCGCCCCGAAGCCGACCCCCTCTCCCAGAGAGATCAGTCGGCAGTCGAGAAACGCGCCCTCCGCGTCCGGATAGGTGACCATGATGTGAAAGGCCGCCGCCGCTGGCTCTGCGGTGTCGAGCCCGACCAAGCGGATTGCGTCGTTGGCGAAGGTCCGTGTGGGGTCGCTCCAGTCGATGTTGCGGGCGCTGGTCTGCCAGCCGTCGCAGCCGGTCACGTGCTGGGCCGGGGCAACGCGCGGCGCAAGGCCGACAAGGGTCGCAAGAGCCAGGATCGCGGCCGGACGCATCATGCCGCACCGCGCGCTATGTCCATCAGACGGCGCATTTCGGCAATCGCGCGGTCGAGGCCGAGGAACACGGCCTCTCCGATCAGGAAATGCCCGATGTTCAGTTCCACCACCTGCGGAATGGCCGCGATCGGCGTGACGCTGTCGAAGCCGAGGCCGTGACCCGCATGGACTTCAAGCCCCAGATCGGCGGCCTGGGCCGCAGCTGCGGTGATGCGGACCAGTTCCTCGGCGGCGGCGTCGGTCAGGCCTGCTTCGACCGCGTGACAAAAGGCCCCGGTATGCAGTTCCACGATATCGGCCCCGACGCGGGCGGCGGCCTCTATCTGGCGCGCATCGGCGGCCACGAAAAGCGAGATGCGCGCGCCGCCGTCGCGCAGCGGAGCGATGTAGCTGGTCAGGCGGTTGGCGTCGCCCGCAACCTCGAGGCCGCCCTCGGTCGTCCGTTCCTCGCGCTTTTCGGGGACAAGACAAACCGCGTGCGGCCGCGTGGCAAGCGCGATCCGGGCCATGTCCGCGGTGGCGGCCATCTCGAAATTGAGCGGGATGCCGATGGCATCGCGGATCGCCGCCATGTCGGCATCGCGGATATGGCGCCGGTCTTCGCGCAAGTGGGCCGTGATCCCGTCCGCCCCGGCGGCCTGCGCGGCGAGCGCGGCACGAACCGGATCGGGCGTGGCCCCGCCCCGGGCGTTCCGCAGCGTGGCGACGTGGTCGATGTTGATCCCGAGTCTCAGACGATCAGCCATTGGATCCCTCCCGCGTTTCTCGCGCCTTCTTCTTTTCCGCCGCCCGAAGGGCAGCCTTGCGCCGGATCTCGTCCAGCTTCTTCTTGAGCGCCCCGCGCCGCCGTCGCTGATAGGCCTCGATCAGCGGCAGGCTGATGGTATAGGCGGCAAGGCCCGTGAAGATGCCCGGGACAAGGCCGCCGATGAGCCATGGGAAGAACACGTCGTGCCAGAACACCCGTGTCGCGGTCCAGTCGACCGATTGACCCGACAGGGCATACCAGCTGTTCCAGAACAGATCCTCACCGGCACCGAAGAACTTGCGGAAGATGCTCTCGTCGACTTCGCTGCGGAATTCGGTGCCCAGCACCCAGTGGCCGAGGTTGAGCGACACGACACCGATGGGGACATAGGTCAGCGGATTGCCGAAGAAGGTGCCGAGCAGGGCCGCCATGATGTTGCCGCGCACCGCCCAGGCAAGGGCGGCCGCGACGACGAAATGCACCCCGTAGAACGGCGTGAAGGTCGTGAACACGCCTGCCATGATGCCCCGGCTGATCTTTCGGGGGGTGTCGGGCAGGCGCCGCAGCCGGTGTTTGACGTAGGTTGCCGCCCGCCCCCAACCGCCACGCGGCCAAAGGGCCCGCAAGACCACTTGCCAGATCGGCAGTCTGTCGCGACGCTTGAACACGGCGGTCGGTTCCTCTCTGCCCGGTCAGGCGGTGACTACCAAGTTCGAACGTCGCCGCTCGTCACCCCGGCGGTGGCGCTTGATCTCGGCGACGTCGCTGTCGG
>JBARXR010000251.1:0-2202 GCA_049647445.1 Jannaschia sp.
AGGGACTGTCCTGTCCGACAGGCTCTCCGGTCAGCACGAAGCCCTTGCCGTCGCAGGCGACCTGACCCCCGAGCCAGCCCGTGTTGGGCGCGGCCCCGACCATGATGAACAGGGCGCGGGTATCGACATGCTCGTCGCCCGGCGCCACCCCCTCTCCCGAGAGACGAACACCCGAAAGGTGCCCCTCGCCCTCGAGCGCTGACACCTGCGAGCCATAGCGGATCCGGATGGCCGGATCGGCTTCAAGCCGCGACGACAGATAGGACGACATCGATGCCGCCAGACTGTCGCCGCGCACCAGCAGGTGCACGCATTTCGCGTAGCGGGACAGGAACATGGCGGCCTGCCCCGCCGAATTGCCACCGCCGACGATGACGACCTCCGTGTTTCGGCAAAAGCGCGCCTCGGTCTCGGTCGCCGCGTAGTAGATCCCGGCGCCCTCGAGCGCCTCGAGCCCGTCGAGCGGCAGGCGTCGATACTGGACGCCTGTTGCGATCACCAGCGCCCGGGCGCAGGTCTGGGTCGTGTCGTCGAGCGTGACGCAGAACGTCCCGTCGGCCCGTTTCTCAAGCGCGGTGGCCCGCCGCGGGACGGCGAAGCGGGTGCCGAACTTCATCGCCTGCACCTCGCCACGCCAGCACAGGTCGGCGCCCGAAATCCCTGTGGGAAAACCCATGTAGTTCTCGATCCGGCTGGACGTGCCCGCCTGCCCACCGATCGTGGCATCCTCCACTACGAGCGCAGAAAGCCCCTCGGCACCGGCATAGACCGCCGCCGCGATCCCGCCCGGGCCGCCGCCGACGATCAGCACATCGTGCACGACGCCGTCATCGAGATCGAGGTCGAGGCCGTAAAGCTGTGCGATCTTGCGCGGCGTGGGATCGGCGATCACCTCACGCGCTCCGAAAACCACTGCCGGTTCTCGTGGAATGAGCGAACAGGTTTCGGCAATCTCGCCGGCCTCCGCATCGTCGAGGTCGAGTGCGCGAAAGGGGATGCGGTTGCGCGCGGCAAAGGCCCCGATGGCGCGGATCGTCCGGTCGCGGTCCATGCCGATCAGGGTCAGCGAGCCCTGGTTGCCTTCAAGCAGGCGGCGCCGACGCCCTGCCAGAACCGTCACGATTATATCGGACATTTCCGGAACCTGCGACATCAGGTCGAGCATCGCCTGACGCGGCGCAACGAGGAAGCGGGTGTCCTGCACAGTGCGCATCGACAGCATCGAGCGGCCCCCGGTCAGAAAGCTGATTTCCCCGGCGAACTGGCCCGGCCCGATCGATGCGCCGCCATACCGTTTTCCGGTGACGGCATCCACGGCCTCCGCCTCGCCGGCGAGGACATAATGAAACACGTCGGCGGGTGCGCCAAGGGGTATGAACATCTCACCTGCGGGGATCTCCACCTCCTCCGAAATCTTTCGGATGCGCGCGACATGCTCCTCCGTCAACGGGATGCGCACCATGGTGTTGAGGTCAGCGGCCAGACTTTCCATCACTTGATTCCATTCATCTCAGGTTTCGGTTCGAGCGAAGAGGCCGGTCAGCGCCCGTTGCACCACGGCGGTGATCCGGGGCGGTCGCTCGTGGGTGAACGGCAAGGGGCGACAGACCTCCATGGCGGCCAGACCCACGCGCGCGGTCAGCGCGCCGTTTATCATGCCTTCGCCAAAGCGGCGTGACAGTTTCGCAAGGACACCGCCCCCCGCAACCGAATGGATCAGGTCATCACCGACGGCAACCGCGCCCGTCGCCGCCAGATGGGTCAGCACGGTGCGCGCCAGACGCCAGCTGCCCAGGGTCCCGGCACGACCGCCGTAGATCAGGGCGATCCGGCGGATCATCCGCACGTTGGACGTCAGCGCCGCCACGACGTCGGCAAGCGCGAGCGGCACCACCGCCGTCACCAGCGCCACCTGCCGCGCCGCAGCCTCCACCTCCCGCGTGGCAGCGGCGTCGAGGGGGCCGAGCAGGTCGCGTTCGATCGCCGCAAGCATGGCGGGTGCATCGAAGATGTCATCCCGGCGCGCCGCCAATTCCTGCCGCCCCCACCGCGTGTCGGGACGACCCGCATAGAAGGCGCCCATCCGATCGGCGAGCTTGCGTGCGCCGTCCAGATCGACGACGGCCCCGGCTTCGCGACGCAGACCGTCGATCCGCCCGAGGCGCGACAGGGCGGTCAGTTCACGCAGGATTATCCCGAGGC
>JBARXR010000252.1:0-10534 GCA_049647445.1 Jannaschia sp.
CGAGCGGGACGAGCGTTGCGAGGATCAGGAAGAACCCGAGCCCAAGCCCGAAGCCGCCGCCCGCGCGAAGGGCAAGACGCAGGTCGCGCTTGAGGAGGGCTAGCATCGGGGCAGGCCGGTGCGGGAGGCAAGGCGGATCGATACGCGGATCATTCCACCGCCTCCGCGAACGGGTCGGCCTCGCGGGAAGCGCTTGCACGGGCGGCGAAGGCCGTGACATCGAGCAGGCGCGCATCGGGCAGGCCGAGGTCGATGTGGGTGGCGACGATGGCACTGCCACCGCCCGAGAGGTGGCGGGAAACGGCCGCGGCGAAGAGCATGACGTTGGCCGCGTCGAGGGACACCGTAGGTTCGTCGAGCAGCCAGATCGGGCGGCCCGTCAGGACCATGCGCGCCAATGCCGCGCGACGTTTCTGGCCCGCAGACAGATCGGCCGCGCGGCGGGACATGAGGGGGTCGAGGTCGAAGGCGCGCGCCGCGGTCGTGACCCCGGATGCGCCGGTCCCGAAGACGCTGGCCCAGAAGGCGAGGTTTTCGCGGACGGTCAGTTGCGCCTTCAGTCCGTCGGCGTGGGCACCGTAGGCCATCGCGTCCGGCGGTGCCGACAGGCTGCCGGCCACCGCAGGGGTAAGGCCCGCGAGGGTCCGCAGCAGGGTCGTCTTGCCCGCACCGTTCGGTCCGCGCAGGATCAGGGCCTCGCCCGGGGCGAGCGTGAAAGAGACGCCCCGAAGGACGACCGCTTCGCCACGGCGGCAGGCCAGACCTTCGACACGCAATTCCATGGGGGAGTGATGCCGCATGTGCGGCGCGGGGGGAAGCCTTGTCCGGTGTCTTTCCCGCCTGCGCCCGATCGGAGGGGACAAAATCCCTCCGGTCAGGATTTTCGAACGAGTTTTCGCGCGAAACCTCTTTTTCCGCGGGCACGCGATGCGCCGGAATGCCAAATTGTATGCGACGGTATGCCGTCTCCCCTTGATCCTGCGGGGACGTTAGGGCATGTCTCGCGCAAGCCCCTTTCATCACCTTCGGAGAACGCCCCATGACAGTCCAGGTTGGAACCGATACCGCCAAGACGCGCCGCACGCTCACGGTCGGCGCGCAGAGTGTCAGCTACTATTCGATTGCCGCCGCGTCCGAGGCCGGACTGGGGGATTTCTCGAAGTTGCCCGCCGCGCTCAAGGTGGTGCTGGAGAACATGCTGCGGTTCGAGGACGGTGGCCGGTCGGTCAGCCTTGAGGACATCAAGGCGTTCGGGGAATGGGCCAGGCAGGGCGGCCGGAACCCGCGCGAGATCGCCTATCGCCCGGCCCGCGTGCTGATGCAGGATTTCACCGGCGTCCCGGCGGTGGTGGACCTTGCCGCCATGCGCGACGGGATCAAGGCGCTGGGGGGCGACGCGCAAAAGATCAACCCGCTCAACCCGGTCGACCTGGTCATCGACCACTCCGTCATGATCGACGAGTTCGGCAACCCGCGCGCCTTCCAGATGAATGTGGATCGGGAATATGAGCGCAACATGGAGCGCTATCAGTTCCTCAAGTGGGGTCAGGGCGCGTTCGACAACTTCCGCGTGGTGCCGCCGGGCACGGGGATCTGCCACCAGGTGAACCTCGAGTATCTGGCGCAGACAGTCTGGACCGACACGGATCAGACCGGCGAGATGGTGGCCTATCCCGACACGCTGGTCGGGACCGACAGCCACACGACGATGGTGAACGGCGCGGCCGTTCTGGGCTGGGGCGTCGGCGGGATCGAGGCGGAGGCGGCGATGCTGGGCCAGCCGATTTCCATGCTGATCCCCGAAGTCGTGGGCTTCGAGCTGACCGGCAAGATGATGGAAGGAACGACGGGCACCGACCTCGTTCTCAAGGTCGTCGAGATGCTGCGGGCCAAGGGCGTGGTGTCGAAGTTCGTCGAGTTTTACGGTGCGGGTCTCGATCACCTGCCGCTGGCGGACCGCGCGACGATCGCGAACATGGCGCCCGAATACGGCGCGACCTGCGGCTTTTTCCCGATCGACGACGAGACCCTGCGCTACCTGCGCAACACGGGCCGCGAGGAGGATCGGGTGGTGCTCGTCGAGGCCTATGCCAAGGAGAACGGCTTTTGGCGCGGGCCGGATTACGCGCCGGTCTATACCGACACCCTGAGCCTCGACATGGGAACCATCGTGCCCGCGATCTCCGGCCCCAAGCGCCCGCAGGATTACATCGCGCTGACCGAGGCCGCGACGGCGTTCGGTCAGTATGTGAAAGGGATCCGCGAGGGCAAGGACGCGGGCAAGCGCGCCGAAGTGCGCTGGGAGGGCGAGGGCGGCGCGCCGGAGCCGGTGGATATCCCCGGTGACGAGGGCCACCACGCGCGCGGCTACGTCGATGGCGGCGAGGCGGACCGGGCGCAGTTGCAGGACGGCTCCATCGTGATCGCCTCGATCACGTCGTGCACGAACACCTCGAACCCCTACGTCATGATCGGCGCGGGGCTCGTTGCGCGCAAGGCGCGCGAACTGGGTCTGAACCGCAAGCCGTGGGTCAAGACCTCGCTCGCCCCCGGCAGCCAGGTGGTGTCGCACTACCTCGAGGCGGCGGGGCTGCAGGAGGATCTGGACGCGATCGGCTTCAACCTGGTGGGGTATGGCTGCACGACCTGCATCGGCAATTCCGGTCCGCTAGGGGCGGAGATCAGCAAGACCATCAACGACAACGACCTGATCGCGACGTCCGTTCTGTCGGGCAACCGCAACTTCGAGGGCCGGATTTCGCCCGACGTGCGCGCAAACTACCTCGCGTCGCCACCCCTCGTGGTCGCCTATGCCCTCGTGGGCGACATGAACGTGGACATCACCACGGCGTCCCTCGGCAAGGGCAAGGACGGCAAGGACGTCTATCTCAAGGACATCTGGCCGACCTCCCTCGAAGTCGCGCAACTGGTCGAGAAGACCGTGACGCGTGAGGCCTTCCTCGAGAAATATGCCGACGTCTTCAAGGGCGACGAGAAGTGGCAGTCCGTCGAGACCACCGAGTCCGAGACATACGACTGGCCGGCCTCGTCCACCTATGTCCAGAACCCACCCTATTTCCGGGGCATGGACGCCAAGCCGGGGATCATCAACGACATCGTGGGTGCGCGCGTGCTTGCGGTGCTGGGCGACATGATCACGACCGATCACATCTCACCCGCCGGATCGTTCAAGGAAACCTCGCCCGCCGGCAAGTACCTGATCGAGCGGCAGGTTCCGGTGCGGGAATTCAACTCCTACGGGTCGCGCCGGGGCAACCACGAGATCATGATGCGCGGCACCTTCGCCAACATCCGTATCCGGAACGAGATGCTGTCCGGCGTCGAGGGCGGCTATACCAAGGGCCCCGACGGCGAACAGACCTCGATCTATGACGCGGCCATGGCCTGGCAGGAACAGGGCGTGCCGCTCGTCGTCTTCGGGGGTGAGCAATACGGTGCGGGCTCGAGCCGTGACTGGGCGGCAAAAGGCACGGCACTGCTGGGCGTCAAGGCCGTCATCGCGGAGAATTTTGAGCGGATCCACCGATCGAACCTGGTGGGAATGGGCGTGATCCCCTTCGAGTTCACAGGCGGCGACACGCGCACGTCGCTTGGCCTGACCGGTGAGGAGCAGGTGACCATCGAGGGCCTCGGCGATGTCAAGCCGTTGCAGGAGGTCCCCGCGACGATCAAGATGGCCGACGGCAGCGAGAAGACGATCACGTTGAAGTGCCGGATCGATACGGAAGTCGAGATCGACTACATCAAGAACGGCGGCGTGTTGCATTACGTGCTGCGAAATCTGGCGGCTGCCTGATCCACATCGCTTTGCCGAGACGTGCTCATTTGCGTGCCCCTGAGGGGGCACGCGCGTTTTCCGGTCTGCCGGACGATCAGTTGAACGGTTGCAATCTCGGAAGCTCGGGACCGGGCCTTTGCAAAGTCCGGCCGGATGTGACCAGTCCGCCGGTCGGGCCGCGCAGAAGGCTTGCCGCCTGATCTTCGGTCAGTTGTCCCGTGGGCTCTTCCCCGACCGCCGCCTGCCACCGCACGATGGCCGCGCGGGTCCTTTGTCCGATCAGTCCATCCGGGGTCCCGGCGTCGTGTCCTAGATCGTTCAGTCGCCTTTGGATCGCTGCGGCTTCGGCGCGTGTCGCGGTATCGCTGGACGCGGTGCGTCGCGTCGCTCCTCGAACCTGTCCATCAGGTCGCTGACGGACAATAGCGCCCGAGATTGCACCGGCGATCACGCCTTGGGCAATGCCCGAATTTGATCGTCCCGACGGACAACTGGGACCGGGGCAACTGGCCGAGGCAGGCAAGGCGAGGCAGACGAAGCCAAAGACGAGACTATGTAATTTCATTTTTTATCAATCTTGTTATCGCGCGTTCGTGGCGTCGCCATTCCTCAAGATTCGGCAGCGCTTCGAGCGATTTCGTGGACTGGCCTTCGTCCCAGACCACGAAGCGGTCAATCTCGCCGCAGGTCGTGTCGCAGAAATAGAGCTGACAGAGCTTGAGCTTGTCGAGCAGGTCGTCACGGCGGGCGTTGCGCTCGGTAACGAAATTGATCTTGCGGTCCGTCTCTTCCGGCGTAAGGGCGCGGACCGTCTCCAGTCCGGAAATCTGGATCAGCCTTCGCCATGAAACGATGTATCGATTGAAGCTCTGGACGATTTGCTCGGCGATCTCGATCCTCTTTTCCTCGACCTGCCCCGCACGCTGTGCGCTGCGCTGAAGTCGCGGGAAAAGGATGCTGGCGACATAGCCGCCTGCGACCACGGTTATCAGTCCGGGGAGCCATCGACTTAAAACGATGTAGGCGAGGCTCGTTTCGTCAAGGCTTTCCAACATGGCGCAGGCTCACGTGGCGGCAACTCAAATGCCAATCTAGCCGCTTATATCGCATATTGATAGTATATCCGCGGCCGCGAGGTTGCCCGACACCTTTCGTCCGTCCACGTGGTCCCTGCGGTCCACGCTGGTGCGCTGGCAGGCTTCGTGGTTCAGTCAGCCCATGAAAGGCTTTCCCGATCTTCCGCCGATCTGGCTTTTGGGCACCATGGCCCTGTCGTGGGGATTGGCGCGGCTGCTGCCTGCACCTTCGCCCGGCGCGGTCGGTCTCTGGCTTGGTGCGGGGATCATTGTGGCGGGCCTTGCGTTGATCGCATGGTCGGGGCTCTGGTTTCTGCGCAAGCGCACCCCGATCGAGCCGCACCATGCGCCCAAGGCGCTGATCGTCGAGGGACCGTATCGCGTTTCCCGCAACCCGATCTATCTGGCGCTGGTCGCCATCGCGCTCGGATACGCGCTGCGACAGGAGAACATCCTCGCGTTGCTGCCGGTGCCTGTCCTGCTTGTGATCCTCGACCGCCGGTTCGCCTCGGCGGAGGAGTCCGGTCTGCGTGCCGCGTTCGGGGCGCAGGCGGAAACCTACCTGCGGACGACCCGGCGCTGGCTGTGACGGGATACGCACGAAATCCTCACCAAGGGGTGATTGGCATTACCGATTTGCCATGTCTAAGTACGGTCCTGACCAAAGATCGGAACCACCAAATGCGTCTTGCCTCCGCCGCCCTGATTGCCCTTCTGGCCACGCCCGTCGTGGCGGACCCCGTGGTGGTGGAATTGTATACATCGCAGGGCTGCTCCTCCTGTCCGCCCGCGGATGACATTCTGGGACGCCTGACGGAGCGGGATGACGTGATCGCCCTGTCGCTGCACGTCGACTACTGGGACTGGATCGGCTGGACCGATACGTTCGCGGATGCCGCGTTTTCGCAGCGCCAGCGGGACTATGCCCTCGTGGCCGGAAGCACGGTCGTCTACACGCCCCAATTCGTGATCGGCGGGCACGATCAGGTCGCCGGGCCATCGGGGATGGAACTGGCGGAGTTGATCGAAAAGCACAACGGCGTCACCGGCGACATCCTGCGCGTCGCCTCAAGCGCCGAGGGCCGCAAGGTCATCGCGGTCGGATCCGGGCAGGCGGGTCAATTGATCCTTGTCACCGTTCAGCCCGAGGCAACCGTCAAGATCCTGCACGGTGAGAACGCCGGAAATGACATGACCTATCACAACATCGTCGTGGGCTGGGACGTCCTTGCCGAGTGGGACGGCGGGGATACGAGCGCCATCCTGCCGACGCCGCCGGCAGGCATGGCGCAGGTTGTCCTTGCGCAATCGCTGATCGACGGCAAGCCGGGCCCGATGATCGGCGCCGTTCGCGTGGATTGACGCCCGACCGCGGCGAGGGCGACCCGATACGTGAGGTCCGGTGGCTGGACCCCGCGCGGCGCCTTGGTCACAAGGTGCCATGATCCGCGCGATTCTCTTCGACAAGGACGGCACGTTCACGGACTTCCGCAAGACGTGGGAGGCCTGGATGCCAACCGCGATCCGCGCGCTGGCCGCGGAAGCCGGTGTTTCGGCGGTGGCCGTCGCGGAGGTGATCGGCGTGGACCTGCAGTCGGGACGCATTCGCCCGGACGGGCGGTTCGTGACAGCGACCAATGCCGAAACGGCGGCGATGCTGGGACCGGTGCTGGGCTGGAGCGCGACCGACGTTCTCGACTGGTGGCGGCCCCGCGTGGTCGCGGTGCCGCAGGTAGAGGTCACGCCGTTGGCACCCTATCTGACCGGCCTGCGCGACCGCGGGCTGTGTCTGGGCGTGTTGACGAATGCAGACGAGGGCGAGGCCCGCAAGCACCTGGCCGAATTGGGCGCCTTGCCGTATCTGGACCGCGTGATCGGATGCGACAGCGGCTTCGGGGCCAAGCCCGATCCGGCCGGAGCCGCGGATTTCGCCAAGGCGCTCGGACTGGAGCCGCGGACCGTGGTGGTCGTCGGCGACGGGCTGACCGACATGCGGGCAGCGGCCGGCGCCGGGATGCGGGCCGTCGCCGTGATGACGGGCACACAGGATGCGCAGGCGCTGGCACCGCACGCCGAAGTCGTGTTGCGGGACATTGAGGCGCTGCCTGCCTGGCTCGACCGGAACGGCGGGTAGCGAAAACGACATCGACGGTCGCAACCCGCAAAGTCCCCGTCGGCAGCCGCTTCCATCGTGACCCTGCAGGAGGCCCGCGCCATGGATGGATCGACCGACACCACAGAGCCACGCCGCCGCCGTTCCGGAGGGCGCAAGGGCCATGCCGACCGGGCCGGAACCGCCGTGATCGACCAGATGCCGTTCCGGCAGCCGCGCAACCCGGATCGCCCGACCGAACCGCTGGATGCGGACGGGGTGCAGGCGATCCACCGGGGCGTGATGCGCATCCTGAAAGAGATCGGGATCGAGTTCCTGAACCCGACGGCGGTCGACCATCTGCGCCGCGCCGGGTGCCGGATCGAGGGCACGAACGTCCGAATGGACGAGGATTTCGTGATGGAGATGATCGACAAGGTGCCATCCGAATTCACCATCACGCCGCGCAACCCGGATCGCAGACTGCATATGGGTGGCACATGGATGGCGTTCGGCAACGTCTCCAGCCCGCCCAATTATTGGGACCTGAAGACCGGCAAGGTCTCCGGGACGCTGGAGAAATATGTCGATCTCATCAAGTTGACCCAGTATTTCAACTGCATCCACTTTGCCGGTGGCTATCCCGTGGAGCCGATCGACGTTCACGCCGGTGTGCGGCACCTCGATTGTCTCTTCGAAAAGCTGACCCTGACCGACAAGGTCGTCCATGCCTATTCGCTCGGGCGCGAGCGGGTCGAGGACGTCATGGAGA
Source organism: Jannaschia sp. (assembly GCA_049647445.1). GTDB lineage: Bacteria > Pseudomonadota > Alphaproteobacteria > Rhodobacterales > Rhodobacteraceae > Jannaschia. The sequence continues at coordinate 7,740 of JBARXR010000252.1, forward strand.
TGGTCCGGATCGCGGGCGGCCTGACCCACGAGGCATTCGAGGCGACGCCCCGGATGTATACCAACATCAACTCGGTCAGCCCGTTGCAGCACGATTTCCCGATGCTGGAGGGGGCGATGATCCACGCGGCACGGGGCCAGCCCACGGTCGTGACCCCCTTCACGCTGGCAGGTGCGATGGCGCCCGTCACAATGTCCGGTGCCGTGGCCCTGTCGCTGGCCGAAGGGCTGGCGGCCATCGCGCTGTTGCAGGTGGTGAACCCAGGCTCCCCCGCGATGATCGGCACCTTCACGTCGAACGTGGACATGAAATCGGGCGCACCCGCGTTCGGCACACCGGAATATATCCGCGCGACCCAGATGACCGGCCAGATGGCGCGGTTCTATGGCCTGCCGCTGCGCTCCTCGGGGGTGTGCGCGGCCAATGTGCCGGACGGGCAGGCGGTCTGGGAGACGACGGCGAGTCTTTGGGCGGCGGTCCAGTCGGGCACGCATATGGTCTATCACGCGGCCGGCTGGCTGGAGGGCGGATTGATCGCCAGCCCCGAGAAATTCCTGATGGATTGCGAGGTGTTGCAGCAGTTCCAGCGGTATTTCGATCCGGCGATCACGGCGACGACGGACGACGACATCGGGTTCGACGCCATCCGCGACGTCGGTCCGGGGGGGCATTACTTCGGCTGCCAACATACGCAGGATCGCTATCAGGAGGCCTTCTATGGCCCGTTCCTGTCGGATTGGCGCAACTACGAGGCCTGGGACCTGGCCGGTGGCGTCTGGACGGCGCAGCGGGCCCATGACCTGTCCCGTCGGATCATCGACAGCTTCGAAGCCCCGCCCATGGATCCTGCGATCCGGGAGGAATTGACCGCCTTCGTCGCCCGCCGAAAGGAAGAGGGCGGGGCGCCGACCGATTTCTGAACGGGTTTTAACCGCATCTTCAGGGTTCGCTGTGCAACTGTCCGGAACGTTCCGGAAACGCGGCGACCCAGATGCATGGCATGATCTGCAAATCACTCGAATCCTTCGTGACGGCCACCCATGGTGCCGCCGTCTGGGACGGGGTTCGACGGCAGGCGGGCCTGTCGGCAAGCGGGTTCGAGGCCATGCTGTCCTACGAAGACCGGCAATTCGGCGAAGCCCTTCAGGCCGCTTCGACGGCGCTTCACGTGTCGCCCACCCAATTGTTGGAGGATATCGGGACCTGGATCTGTACCCATCCACCGCTGGCGCCGGTCCGCAGGTTGTTCCGCTTCTCCGGGACGACGTTTCGCGATTTGCTGATGTCGCTCGACGAGATCGACGCACGTGCCCGAATGGCCGTGCCCGAGCTCGAGCTGCCGGTCTACCACCTGTCCGAGATCGGAAAGGCCGAGTTCGAGGTGCAATCGACGTGGTGCATGCCCGGCGCTAGCGGTCTGATGACCGGCGCGCTGCGGGCGATGGCGGATGACTACGGCGTCCTCGCCATGATCGAGGCGGAGACGGCGCACCGCTTTACCGGCGGCTGGCTGGAAACCGTGTCGATCCGCCTGGTGGACGAGGATTTCCACGTGCCGAAAGCTTTTTCGCTTGGGGGGCAGCATGACGGTTCTGTCGCTTGAGTCGGATCTTCTCGACGCGATCATGCCCTTGCACATGCTGTTCGACGGCACGGGGCGCGTGATCGGCAGCGGGCCGACGTTCGACAAGATCGCGCCGAATGCGACGGGGCGGCGGGTCGGCGATGTCCTGCGGGTGCTTCAACCGAAACTCGGCAGCGACCCCCGACGTCTTGTCGAACAGGCCGGACGGCGACTGACGATCCAGCTGCGACATGAGTTGCATGTCGGGCCCCGCCAGCAATGGACGCGGATGCGGGCCGTCGTCTATGATCTCGGGGCAGGGACGGGGCTGATGAACCTCTTCTTCGGGGCGGATGTGTCGCGGGGCGTCGCGCGTCACAGGCTCAGCGCGCGGGATTTCGCGACCTGCGATTCAACGGTCGAGATCCTTTTCCTGATGGAGGCACAGGCCGCCGTCATGGCGGAGTTCCGACAGCAGAATGAACGGCTTGCCGATGCCCGGACGTTCGCGGAAACGCAGGCCGTGACCGACACCTTGACCGGACTCCACAACCGGCGCGCGATGGACCGACACATCCAGGAGCTGACGCAGGGCGGGGTGGATTTCGGCCTGATGCATCTCGATCTGGACTACTTCAAATCGGTCAATGACACGTTCGGGCATGCGGCCGGCGACCACGTCCTTGCGATTGTGGGTCAAATCCTGCGCGATCAGGTGCGCCGCGGCGACATGGTCGCGCGGGTCGGGGGCGACGAATTCATTCTCGTGTTCGCGGACTGCGCTGACGTTCCGATGATGCGGCGGATCGCGGACCGGATCATCGCTCGCCTCGAGGAGCCTATCTTCTGGGACGGGCACGAATGCCGCATTTCCGGGAGCATCGGCATAACCATGTCGACGTTCTATCGCACACCGCAACCGGACCGGCTGATGTCGGATGCCGATGCCGCGCTCTATGCCTCCAAGAGGGACGGACGGTCACGGCACTCGGTCGCCCCGCGCGATGGTGGCGGAGCGATCGGGGAGAGTGGCTGCGGGCCATAGCGCCCGTGCCCGGCGCCTGACGGACCGGATCGCATCGGCAGGCCGGCAGGGGTGTCCGACCCTCAGAACACGTCGATATCGGCTGCGGTGACGTTTGCGTTCAGCGCGAAGACCGCGACGAGTTGCTGGGCGCCGACGCCGGTGCCGTCGCTGTCGAACCAGAGCTGCCCCGAGGCGCGGTCGAAG